>NZ_JACVYG010000029.1:0-122823 GCF_014712245.1 Streptomyces sp. 5-10 | reverse complement strand
CGTCCGTGGGGTAGGTCGGACGCGGGCGGCCGTCGCCCGGCTCCTGGCCGGGGGCAGCCGTCTGCCGCACGGCGGTCCGCGGGTCCGGGACCGCGCCGTGCGCGTCGTCGGGCGCGGCCGCGCCCGGGGCGGCGGCAGAGGTGGCCGCCTGCCGCCTGTTGTGGGAGGTGGGGTGCTCCGTCACGCGTGGGTTTCCATCCGTCCGGGGCCGTGCGCCCGCGTCTCGTGGGCGCACCGAGTGTCAGGCACGTCGTCGGCAGTTCAGATAGAGCTGGATCTCGGGTGGTACGTCCGTGCTGGCCGGGGCGTACGCGTGCGAGTCCTCCCCGGCGATCTCGAAGCCCGCATCGCGGACGACCTGGCGCAGCTCGTCCCGCAGATAACCGGATACCCGGACCGAGTTGCCGAGGAACGGAATGGGGAAGTCGTCGATGTCCGCCTCCACCATGCCAAGCCCCAGCAGCCCCCCGGGTCTGAGGGTGGCGTGCAGGGTCCGCAGTGCGTACGGGATCTCCGGGCGGGGCAGCAGCAGCAGCGAGAAGTAGGCGGCGATGCCGTCGAAGGGGCCGAGCTCCCGGCTGCCTCCGGGGCCGTACCGGCCGCCCACCCGCAGATCGACGATGTCCACATGGTGGAAGGTGGCCTCCGGAACGTTGTCCCGGGCCAGCTTGAGCATCCCCGGGGAGATGTCGATCCCGACCACCTCGTGCCCCGCGTCGACCAGCTGACGGGCCGTGGGCAGGCCCGTACCGCAGCCGACGTCGAGCACCCGGGAGCCGGGCGGAAGCGTTTCGGCCAGCCAGCGGCCGGCGTCGAGCTGGCCCTCCTTGTGCGGAAAGGCGTCGTCGTAGCGGTCGCCGATGTGGTCGAAGGCTTCCGCCTGACCGCTGCGGTCCAGCGCGAGGCGGTCGAAGTCCTCGTAGCCCTCGTAACCGTCCCCGTGCTCGTCCTCACCGCTCACGACTCCGCCCCCTCCTGTGACAGCACGTCAGATCTTGCGCGTCGCCCGTGACTTGCGTCGGCGTCTGGTGTCCCGCATGGGCAGTGTTCCGGACGACGATCCTACGTTTGAAACACTGGGACACGACAAGAGGTTCATGACCTCGAGTGTGCCGAGGTGTGCTTCTTGTCCGTACGGCCCCAGTCCGCCGGAAGGGCGGGCACGGACCACGCGGGGTCGGGCCGCCAGTTCTCCCACCCGTCCCGGAAGGGCGCTCCCCAGGACTCGATGGTCGCCGCGGCCGCCCGGCCCGCGGCCCGGACCCGCTCCGCCTGCTCGGGACCCATCAGCCCGGCCCGCTGCGCCTGCGCGAACTCGTCCTCGTCCTTCCATTCCCAGCTGCGGTCGGCGTAGACCGCGATGTCCAGGAAGTGGTCCTCGGAGTCCACTCCGCGGTCCCAGCGGACCAGCGGCTCCTCCAGGTTCACGTACCAGTTCCGGAACCGCCAGCCGTGGTCCCAGAACAGCCACACCGACCACGGCTCGCCGGGCCGGGCCAGCTTCAGCACACCGGTGCCGAACCACTGGGACCGCGCGGTGGTGCGCGGCTTGGTGTACCGGGTGGGCAGCGGCTCGTGGTGCACCGAGGTGCCGTCGGTGAGCTGCGGCTTGACGCAGACGGTGCCGGGCGCGAGCCAGACGGCGAGCAGCTCCGCGGTGTCCTCGACGACGGTCACGGGACGGCAGATGTGGATGAGGTCGGAGGCGTTGGCCCGATAGCGCCACAGAATGTGGTCGCCCGGTGTCCACCGGGCGGTGTCCGCCGTCCCCGTCGTCTCCACGATGTCCGCTGTCATGAGCAGATCTTAGGTGCGCGCGGGCCGCGATGCCGTGACCTATGACGCAACCGGGGGCCAACGCCCGGCTAAGGATGTGTCATGCCCAGGACGTCCAGGGCCTCGTCCAGCTGGTCCAGTGTCAACAGCCCGCGCTCCACATAGCCGGACTCCAGCACCACCTCGCGGATCGTCTTGCGCTCCGCCAGCGACCGCTTGGCCACCTTCGCCGCCTCCTCGTAGCCGAGGTAGCGGTTGAGTGGGGTGACGACGGACGGCGAGGACTCCGCATACTCCCGGGCCCGCTCGGCGTTGGCGGTGATCCCGTCGACCGTGCGGTCCGCGAGCAGCCGGGAGACGTTGGTCAGCAGCCGGATCGACTCCAGCAGATTCTTGGCGATCACCGGGAGCATCACATTGAGCTCGAAGTTCCCGGCGGCTCCTGCCGTGGCGACGGTGGTGTCATTGCCGGTGACCTGCGCCGCGACCATCAGCGTGGCCTCGGGGATCACCGGGTTGACCTTCCCCGGCATGATCGACGAGCCGGGCTGGAGGTCGGGCAGCGCGATCTCGGCGAGCCCGGTGCGCGGGCCCGACGCCATCCAGCGCAGATCGTTGGCGATCTTGGTGAGGCCGACCGCGATGGTCCGCAGCTGCCCGGACGTCTCGACCAGCCCGTCCCGCGCGCCCTGCGCCTCGAAGTGGTCCCGGGCCTCGGTCAGCGGCAGTCCGGTGGTGCGGGCCAGCTCGGCGATGACGGCGGCGGCGAACCCGGGCGGGGTGTTGATCCCGGTGCCCACCGCCGTGCCGCCCAACGGCAGCTCGGCCAGCCGGGGGAGCGAGGCGCGCAGCCGCTCGATCCCGTACCGCACCTGGGCCGCGTAGCCGCCGAACTCCTGACCGAGGGTCACCGGAGTGGCGTCCATCAGATGGGTCCGCCCCGCCTTGACCACCTCGGCGAACTCGGCGGCCTTGCGCTCCAGCGCCTGCGCCAGATGGGCCAGGGCCGGGATCAGGTCGCCGGTGACGGCCGCGGTGGCCGCGATGTGGATGGAGGAGGGGAAGACGTCGTTGGAGGACTGGCTGGCGTTGACGTGGTCGTTGGGGTGCACCGGGCGGCCCAGGCGCTCGCTCGCCAGGGTGGCCAGCACCTCGTTGGTGTTCATGTTGGACGAGGTGCCGGAGCCGGTCTGGAAGACGTCCACCGGGAAGTGGTCGTCCCAGCGGCCCTCGGCGACCTCGGCCGCCGCCTCCGAGATCGCCGCCGCGATGTCCTTGTCCACCACGCCCAGCTCGGCGTTGACCAGGGCGGCCGCGCCCTTGATCCGGGCCAGCGCCTGGATGTGCGCCCGCTCCAGCCGCTGCCCGCTGACGGGGAAGTTCTCCACCGCCCGCTGGGTCTGGGCGCGCCACTTGGCGTGTGCGGGCACCCTGACCTCTCCCATCGAGTCGTGCTCGATGCGGTAGCCCTCCCGGGGGCCGTCGTCGCGGTGGCTCTCGTCGCGGTGGCTCTCGTTGGTCATGGGGACACCTCCGTCCAGCACAGCGTCTTCACGTCACGCCGTGTTCCCGCGCCCGCCGAGCCGAACGGGTGAGCCCGGTCACCGTACGGCCTCGGGCGCCCTCGGGGTGTCCACCTCGCCGGTGCGCTTGAGCTTCTGCCACGGCAGCAGGGCGCCGGTGGCCGCGGTGACGCAGGAGTGCAGCAGCACCAGATACATCAGCTGGCGGTAGGCGATCTGCTGCAGCGGCAGTACCGCCAGCGCCCGGTAGTTCTCCCGGTCCAGCCGGAACGCGTACGCCGCGCCCAGCAGCTGCACCAGCAGCAGCGCGGCCCAGGCCAGCAGCGAGCGCACCGGGTCCAGGAAGATCACCCCGTAGAGGGTGAAGAGGTCGATCAGCGGCGCGCACAGCGGGGTGAGGATCTGGAAGAGCACCACCAGCGGCATCCCCACCCGCCCGAACCGCCCCGAGGGCCCCCGGTCGATCAGTGAGCGGCGGTGCTTCCACAGCGCCTGCATGGTGCCGTAGGACCAGCGGTAGCGCTGCTTCCACAGCTGGCCGAGGGAGCTGGGCGCCTCGGTCCAGGCGCGGGCGTGCTCCTGGTAGACCACCCGCCACCCGGCCCGGTGCAGGGCGATGGTGATGTCGGTGTCCTCGGCCAGGGTGTCCGCGCTCATGCCCCCGGCCTCCAGCAGCGCCCGGCGGCGGAAGGCGCCGATCGCGCCAGGGATGGTGGGCATGCAGCGCAGCAGGTCGTACATCCGCCGGTCGAGGTTGAAGCCCATCACGTACTCGATGTGCTGCCAGGCGCCGATCAGCTTCCCCCGGTTGCCGACCTTGGCGTTGCCCGCCACCGCGCCCACCCGCGAGTCGGCGAACGGGCGCACCAGCTCCCGGACGGTGGTGGGCTCGAAGACGGTGTCGCCGTCCATCATCACGATCAGCTCATGGCTCGCATGGGCGATGCCCCGGTTGAGGGCCGCGGGCTTGCCCGCGTTGACCTGGCGCAGCACCCGCACGTTGGGCAGGCCCATCGCCTCGGCGATATCGGCGGTGCCGTCGGTGGAGCCGTCGTCCACGACCAGGATCTCGATGGGGTGGGTGGAGGCGGACAGCGACTTCAGGGTGTTGGCGATGCACTCCTTCTCGTTGTACGCGGGCACGATCACGCTCACCGGATCGGTGACCTCCTGCACCCGGCTCCAGCGCCGCCGCTCCCGGGAGCGCCGGTGCCACCAGGCGAGGACCACCATCAGCAGCAGCCGCCCGATCACCGAGAAGCCCACCAGCCCCAGCAGCCCCATCAGGAACGGCAGCGCGCTGTGGCTGACCGCGGCGGCCCAGATCAGCGCCCGGCCCTCCCAGACCGCCAGGGTGCGCGCCGGGTGGTTGGCGCTCTGGGCGCCGAGCGCGCCGGTCACCGTGGTGAAGGAGTAGCCCTTCTTCTTCATCCGCTCGATGTACAGCGACAGGGCCTTCACGGTGCGGGCTCGGTTGCCGCCCGCGTCGTGGAAGAGCACCGACGCGCCCTTCCTGCCCTCGGGGGTGGCGTTCTGGACGATCTCCTTCACCGGGGGCCGCTGCCAGTCCTCGCTGTCGGTGTCCACGAAGGCGCTGATGTAGCCCTTGGAGCCGATGTGCTGCTGCACCGGCCAGGTGCGGTCGTCCAGCGCGCGGACCTTGGAGGCGTACGGCGCGCGGAAGAGTGAGCTGGTGATGGATGCCGCACCGGCCAGGGCCAGCTGGGACTGGGCCAGTTCGCGGTCCATGCGCTCCTTGTCCTGGTACGACAGGTCGACGTGGGAGAAGGTGTGCACCCCGACCTCATGCCCCGCGGTCCGCATCCGGCGGACCAGCTCCGGATGGCGGATCACCATCTGGCCCAGCACGAAGAAGGTCCCCCGCACCTTGTGGCGGCGCAGCACGTCGAGGATCTCCGGGGTCCAGCGCGGATCCGGGCCGTCGTCAAAGGTCAGCGCGATGGTCTTGGACGGGATGACGTGCTCGGTGGCCTTTCCCCGGTGGTCGAAGGTGATCACCGGGCCGCCCTTGCGCAGCCGGTCGGGGACGGTGCGCGAGGCGTGTGAGCGGTACACCCGAGCGTCGTTGCCGACCTCGGCGTGCAGATAGCCGTCCAGCAGCAGGGTGCACACCAGCGCGAGCAGGGTCGCGAGGGCGAGCACCATCCGGGTACGGGTGCGGAGCTCGCGCAGCTTGACGGTACGGAGTCGGCTTCTGAGCCAGTGGGTGGGGCTGAGCTTGCTCGTGGGCCAGCGGGTGGGCCCGAGCCTGTTCCTGGGCCAGCGGGTGGGCCCGAGCCTGCCCGTGAGCCTGAGCCTGCTCCTGAGCCTGCCCGTGGGCCTGAGCTTGCCGATGAGCTTGAGCCTGCCCGTGCGCCCGGGTCCGCCCGTGCGGCGTGCGGTGCGGCGGCCGGAGCCGGAGCCGGTCAGCCGGAACACCGTACGGGGCGCGCCGTCCTGACGGGGCGCGGGGAGCCGGCGGCGCGGCCGCGGCAGCCTCGGCGGTCTGCCGCCGCTCACGACGTCTCGTCCTCGGCCTCGGGGCCGCCGTTGGCGGTGCCCGGCCTGTCGGCCGGGATGCCGCCTCCGGCGGGCTCTCTGGGGAGCTTGGGCGTGCCGGTCTGCGGGGGCTTGTCGGAGTGGGGCCTCTGGGGGGACGTGGTGTGGCCGGGCCGCGTGGTGTGGCCGGGGGCCTTGGCGGGCGGCTCGGTACCGGCGGGGTGCTGCTTCGGCGGGGTGTGCGACGCGCCCGTGGGCCGCTTGGCGGGCGGGTGGGCGGCCGGATGTGACGGCGTGTGACCGGCCTTGCGGTGCTTGGCGGGCCGGTGCCCCGCGGCGGACTCGCGGCCGCCGGGGCGGTGGTACGCGGGGGAGTACTGCGGCACCGCGCGGTGGGCCTTGGGCGGGTCGGCCCGCGGAGGCGCGGGCCGGGGCCGGGTGGTGATGGGGGGCAGGGCGACGGGCTCCCGGGCGTCCCGGTGCTCCGGGCGCCCCGAGGCGTTCCGCTCGCGCTGGTGCTGACGGTGGGTCGGTCCGTACTCGTCGTCCCCGTACTCGTCCTCGTACTCATCCCCGTAGCCGTACGCGTGCGCGTCACGCCGCTCTCGCGGCTCGGAGGGCCCCGAACGCCCCTCGGGGGTGTGCTTCGGGTCCCGGCCGAACGCCTCGGTGGAGACGGGGTGCCCGGGGATCAGCGTCTGCGGCGCGAACGGCGTACCGCCCGCGTAGCCCAACCCCAGGACCGCCGAATAGCCGAGGCAGGCGGCTCCCGCGACGACGCCCACATGTCGTACCAGTCGGCCACGGCGCCCGGACAGGTCCACGAACACGGGCCCCTTCCGGGCCACGTCAGCGCGGAGGGGACGCGAAGGCGCGCGCTCGGCCACATCTGACTGAGGATCCATACGGAAGAGGCTAATGCAGAAAATACGACATGCGACATATAAGTCAAACATGCGGTGTGTCATAGTTCAGTAGGCTTCACCGAATATGCGAGGTTTGGCGGGGAGAACGGCACGGGCGGCAGAGGCCCCCGGCGCCTCGTACCGGACCGCAAGGAGGAGCCAGAGCCATGAGGGCCAGCCCCCGCATGAGCGGACTCGCCGTGGCCGGCGCGGTGGTCTGCGCCACCATCGCCGTATGGGCGGGACACCAGAAGCAGTCGCCCGAGCCGCACGCCGCGCCCTCACACCCCCGGGCGTCACAGCCCCCCGCGGCGCGCCCGCCCGCCGAGTTCGTGCCGTACGTCAACGCCTGGTCGGACTCGGGCTATGACATGGCCGCCGCGGCGGCGCGCGGGGTCAAGGAGTTCGCGCTGGGCTTCGTCGTCGCGGGCGACGGCTGCGCGCCGGTGTGGGACGGCGGCACCTCGCTGGAGGACCAGGCGCTGGAGGCCCGGATCGAGGGCGTCCGCCGGGCGGGCGGCGACGTGCGGATCTCCTTCGGCGGCGCCGAGGGCACCGAGCTCGCCACCGTCTGCACCGACGTCCCCGAACTCGCCTCCGCCTACGCCGAGGTGATCGAGCGTTACCAGGCCACCAGGATCGACTTCGACCTCGAGGGCGAGGCGCTCGCCGACGCCGAGGCCGCCGCCCGCCGCGCCCAGGCGCTCGCGCTCATCGAGCGCACCCACGAGGGCCTGAACATCTCCTTCACCCTGCCCGCCATGCCGGACGGGCTGACCTCGCGGAGCGTCGCCCAGTTGGAGGCCGCCAAACAGGAGGGGGTCATCCTCTCGGCCGTCAACATCATGGCCATGAACTACAGCGGCGACCACACCGGCGACATGGGCGACTACGCCATCCAGGCGGCCACCGCCAGCCAGGCCCGGCTCCGCGAGGTGTTCGGCATGTCCGACGCCGCCGCCTGGAAGGTCCTCACCGTGACGCCCATGATCGGGGTGAACGACGTCACCGGCGAGACCTTCACGCTGGAGGACGCGTCCGGTCTGGCGCGGTTCGCCGCGGAGAAGGGGATCGGACGGCTGTCGATGTGGTCGGCCGAACGGGACCGCCCGTGCACCCCGGAGATGACCCGGTCCGCCACCCCGACCGCCCCCACGGCCGGTGCCGCGACCCCCGAGCCGACCGCGAAGCCCATGCCCAACACCCGCTGCAGCGGCGTCACCCAGCGCCCCGGCGCCTTCGAGGCGGCGCTGAGGGGGTGACCGGGAGTGCGGCCGTTGGACCTGTGCGTCCGGCGGCGCCTTCCAGCCCATCCGGCGTGTGCGGACGACCACCGTCCAGCCCTGGACGGGGGGCCAGAGGGCGGAGCCCCCTGGCGGGGCCGAAGGGGCGGAGCCCTGGGGCGGGACGGGTAAGGGCGGCGGGGCGCATCCGTCCCCCGCCGCCCCGAAGGCGTTACGCCAGGCCCGGGCCCCGCACCGGGATGGTGGTGAACGTCGGCTGGGGCGCCGGATCTGTGAAGAAGTCGTTCCCCTTGTCGTCCACCACGATGAACGCCGGGAAGTCCTCGACCTCGATCCTCCAGACCGCCTCCATGCCCAGCTCCTCGTACTCGAGGACCTCGACCTTCTTGATGCAGTCCTGGGCCAGCCGCGCCGCCGGGCCGCCGATCGAGCCCAGGTAGAAGCCGCCGTGCGCGGCGCAGGCGTCGGTGACCTGCTTCGAGCGGTTGCCCTTGGCCAGCATGACCTTCGAGCCGCCCGCCGCCTGGAACTGCTCGACGTACGCGTCCATCCGGCCCGCCGTCGTCGGTCCGAAGGAGCCCGAGGCGTAGCCCTCGGGGGTCTTGGCCGGGCCCGCGTAGTAGACCGGGTGGTTCTTCAGGTACTCCGGCATCTCCTCGCCCGCGTCCAGCCGCTCCTTGATCTTCGCGTGGGCGATGTCCCGGGCGACCACCAGCGTGCCGGTCAGCGAGAGCCGGGTCTTGACCGGGTGCTTGGTCAGCTCGGCCAGCACCTCGTCCATCGGCCGGTCGAGGTCGATGGCGACCGCGTCCAGGTCCGGGCCCGCGCCCTTGACCAGCTCCTCGTCCGTCGTCTCCGGCAGGAAGCGCGCCGGGTCGGTCTCCAGCTGCTCCAGGAAGACGCCCTCCGGCGTGATCTTGGCGAGCGCCTGGCGGTCGGCGGAGCACGAGACCGCGATCGCGACCGGGCAGGAGGCGCCGTGCCGCGGCAGCCGCACGACCCGCACGTCATGGCAGAAGTACTTGCCGCCGAACTGCGCGCCGATCCCGATCTTCTGCGTCAGCTCGAAGACCTTCTCCTCCAGCTCCTTGTCGCGGAAGCCGTGCCCGGTCGGCGAGCCTGAAGTGGGCAGCTCGTCGAGGTAGTGCGCGGAGGCGTACTTCGCCGTCTTCAGCGCGTACTCGGCGCTGGTGCCGCCGACCACGATCGCCAGGTGGTACGGCGGGCAGGCGGCCGTGCCCAGCGAGCGGATCTTCTGCTCCAGGAACGTCATCATCGACGCCTCGTTCAGCACCGCCTTCGTCTCCTGGTAGAGGAAGGACTTGTTGGCCGAGCCGCCGCCCTTGGCCATGAAGAGGAACTTGTAGGCGCCGCCGTCGGTCGCGTACAGCTCGATCTGCGCGGGCAGGTTGGAGCCGGTGTTCTTCTCCTCCCACATGGTCAGCGGGGCCATCTGGGAGTAGCGCAGGTTGAGCTTGGTGTACGCGTCGTAGACACCGCGCGAGAGGGCCTCCTCGTCGCCCCCCTGCGTGAGCACGTTCTGCCCGCGCTTGCCCATGACGATCGCCGTGCCGGTGTCCTGGCACATCGGGAGCACCCCGGCCGCCGCGATGTTGGCGTTCTTCAGCAGGTCCAGCGCGACGAAGCGGTCGTTGGCGCTGGCCTCGGGGTCGTCGAGGATGCGGCGCAGCTGGGCGAGGTGGGCGGGGCGCAGATAGTGCGAGATGTCATGCATCGCCTCGGCGGCGAGCGTGCGCAGCGCCTCCGGCTCGACCTTCAGGAAGGTGCGCCCATCGGCCTCGAAGGTGCTCACGCCCTCGGAGGTCACCAGACGGTACGGCGTGGTGTCCTCTCCCAGGGGCAGCAGGTCCGAATAGGCAAACTCTGGCATCGCGGCCATTCCTCACTCGACGGGGCTTGGGCTGACTTCGTCGACAGCGCGTCCATAAGCGTAGAACGGGGCCGCGGAATGGAATCTGTGAGGTAGGGCTCAGTAGTAGGGGAAGGATCAGGGATCGTCCCCTAGTCGCGATCTATCGCGACTGGGTACGCTGAGCCCGTGGATGAGCAGCAGCCCGTGCCCTTGACCAAATCCGCCCCCGCACCCGCGCCCAGGGCCGCGTCGGCCCCGGCGTCCGCTTCTGCCGCGCCCGTGTCCGTCGCGCAGCTCCGCGCGTCCGACGCGGACCGCGACCGGATCGCGGACATCCTGCGGGAGGCCCTTGCCGAGGGGCGGCTCCAGCCGGAGGAGCACGCCGAGCGGATCGACGCGGTGTATCGCGCCAAGACCCTCGGCGAGCTGGAGCCCCTGGTGCGCGATCTGCCCGCCGCCCCCGCCCGCGGCGCCGCCTCGGCGTCCACGCGCGACGCGGAGTCGGAGTGGCCGCGCTCACTCCCCGAGTCGGAGAACCTGGTGGCGGTCTTCGGCGGTTCGACGCGCAAGGGCCGCTGGCGGGTCAGGCGCCGTACGAACGCCCTGGCGATCTTCGGCGGCGTCGAGATCGACCTGACCGAGGCGGTCTTCGAGCAGCAGGAGATCGTTATCCATGTCGTGGCCGCCTTCGGCGGGGTGGAGATCAAGGTCCCGGAGAACGTCTCGCTGCACGGTTCGGGCGCGGGCATCCTCGGCGGTTTCGACGTCACGACGTACGAGGCGCAGGACCCCGACGCGCCGGTGATCCATGTCACCGGGTTCGCCCTTTTCGGCGGTGTGGAGGCCAAGCCCAAGCGGGGCAAGCGGCTGAAGAACCTGCGAGCATAAGCCCTGAAGAAGGGGCGTGCACGGGGAAGTTCCGGGTGGGACAACGGTGTGCATAAGCGCGCGCACAGCGGGTAAGGCTTGGTGCATCGTCTCTCGTACGGCTGATGGGGGTGCTAACGGGGCCGTACACCTCGAGGCGGGCAAGGGTGACCACCGGAGCCGTCGTCAGGAGTAGACCGTGCTGCAATCGCATCAGCCCCTGCTGGAAGCCGCCGTGCCCCCGCAGCGCGTCCCCGCGCGGGATCAGGCCGGCCCCTGGCACTCGGAGGCGGTGTGCCGACGCGACGAGGCCGGGCTGTTCTTCGCTCCCTCCAAGGAGCCCACGGCTGCCAGGCTGTCGCGGGAGGAGGCCGCCAAGCGCGTCTGTGCGCGCTGCCCGGTCATGGTCGAGTGCCGGGAGCACGCACTGCTGCAGCCCGAGCCGTACGGAGTGTGGGGCGGGCTGACCGCGGCCGAGCGCCGGGTCGTGCTGGCCCGCCGTCGGCGCCGGGAGGCGGAGCTGCAGCGCGCGGTGCGGGTCGCCGCCGCCGGCTGAACTCTTCGGGACCTGGGCCGGGCGCCGCCGGGAGGCGGGACCCGGCCCTTGTCGTGCGGCGCCCGCGGTGGGTGCCGCCGCCTCGCTCAGCTGGGCCGTTCGAAGTCGACCGAGGCGTAGGCGCGCAGCTTGGCCAGCCGGTGGGTGGAGTCGATCTGCCGGATCGTCCCGGACTTGGACCGCATGACCAGTGACTGGGTGGTCGCGGTCTCCGCGCGGTACCGCACCCCGCGCAGCAGATCCCCGTCGGTGATGCCGGTCGCGACGAAGAACACGTTGTCGCCGCTGACCAGGTCGTCCGTCTCCAGGACCTGGTCGAGGTCGTGGCCCGCGTCGAGGGCCCGCTGCCGCTCCTCGTCGTCCTTGGGCCACAGCTTGGCCTGGATGGTGCCGCCCAGGCACTTGATCGCGCAGGCCGCGATGATGCCCTCCGGTGTGCCGCCGACGCCCAGCAGCAGATCCACGCCGGTGCTCTCGCGCGCGGCCATGATCGCGCCGGCCACATCGCCGTCGGAGATGAACTTGATCCGGGCGCCCGCCTCCCGGATCTCCTTGACGATGCCCTCGTGGCGGGGGCGGTCCAGGACCACCACGGTGACGTCCTCGGGGCTGGACTTCTTGGCCTTGGCGATCCGGCGGATGTTCACGCCGGGGGGCGCGGTGATGTCGACGAACTCGGCGGCGTCCGGGCCGGTGACCAGCTTGTCCATGTAGAAGACGGCCGACGGGTCGAACATGGTGCCGCGCTCGGCGACCGCGAGCACGGAGACGGCGTTGGCCATGCCCTTCGCGGTGAGCGTGGTGCCGTCCACCGGGTCCACGGCCACGTCGCACTCCGGGCCGGTGCCGTCGCCCACGCGCTCACCGTTGAAGAGCATCGGCGCCTCGTCCTTCTCCCCCTCTCCGATGACGACGACGCCGTTCATCGAGACGGTGTGCACGAGGGAGCGCATGGCCTTGACGGCGGCGCCGTCGGCGCCGTTCTTGTCGCCGCGGCCCACCCAGCGTCCGGAGGCCATGGCACCCGCCTCGGTGACCCGGACGAGCTCCAGGGCGAGGTTGCGATCGGGAGCCTCGGGGCTGACCTCGAGCTGGGACGGGAGATGATGCTCGGTCATCGGAGCGCACCTTTCTGTACGGCGACGGACCGTGAGGGTCCCTCCTCCCCGCAAGGGGGACCAGGAGGGTGAGGGTGTTCATGACTTTATCCGCTGATTGGCTAAGTGAGCAGATAGCCCCACGCATGAGCGCGGCCCTGTTGCGAGGTGCGGCGACCGGATGAGGGACGATAGGGGGCGTGGCAGGTATGCGTGGCAAAGAGACGGTCCGGGACATGGTGCTGTCGCTGGCGGCGATCGGCGTCGTCGCGGCGGCCATCTACCTCTTCGGTATCCCCCATGACGAGGGTCCCAAGGGCTCCGGGGTGAAGACGGTGAACTACCGCGTGGAGCTGGCCACGGCCCGCCGCGCCGCCCCGTACCCGGTGGCCGCCCCCGAGCCCGGGAGCCTGCCCAAGGGCTGGCGCGCGACCTCGGTGACCTACCGCCCGGCCGCCGCGGAGGACGGCGCGGTCTGGCACCTCGGCTTCCTCGACCAGGACGAGGAGTACCTCGCGGTCGAGCAGAGCGACGGCAAGCCCGTGCCGTTCGTGGAGGAGGTCACCCAGCAGGCGCGGGAGACGAAGCGGACGCAGCGGATCGACGGCAAGGAATGGGTCCGCTACGAGGGCGACAAGTACGACGCGCTGGTGCGCAAGGAGCCGGGCGTGACCACGGTGGTCACCGGGACGGCGTCGTTCGGGCAGCTGACGAGGATGGCCGAGGCGCTCACCGAGAAGAAGGGCTGAGCGAGACGCCTCCCGGCGAAGGCGGCCCGGGGCCCTTGGCCCGGACCGGCGGGCGGTCCGGGCCAAGGGCCCGTGGTTGATCAAGGTTGATCAAGCGATGATCGTGCGCGATCGAGCGCAGTCGAGGGTGATCAAGCGGTGCTTGTCCGCGATCACGGTCGAGCAGTCGATCAGACCGTGGTGATGACGTCGTCGTAGTCCAGGCGGGGGCCACGGGGGAACCAGGCGTCCTCGCCCGGCTTGCCGATGTTGATGACCATCAGCGGGGTGTGGTCCTCGTCCAGGAACTCCTTCTGCACCCCGGCCGGGTCGAAGCCGGTCATCGGGCCGGCGGCGAGACCGGCGGCGCGGATGCCCAGGATGAAGTAACCGGCCTGCAGCGAGGCATTGAGCGCCGCGGCCTGCTCACGGGCGGCACGCTCGGCGAAGAAGACGTCCTTGGCCTGCGGGAAGTGCGGGAAGAGCGCGGGCAGCTCCTCGTGGAACTCGTTGTCCGCGGCGAGGATCGCGACCAGCGGGGCGGTGGAGGTCTTGGGCTGGTTGCCCTCCGCCATGTGCTGGACCAGCCGCTCACGGGCCTCGGGCGAGCGGACCAGCACGATACGCAGCGGCGACTGGTTGAACGCGGTCGGCGCGTACTTGATCAGGTCGTAGATCGCCTGCACCTGCTCCTCGGTCACCGGCTCATCGGTGAAGGTGTTGGCAGTGCGGGCCTCGCGGAAGAGCAGGTCCTGGGCGGCGGAGTCGAGAACGAGTGCCATGGAAGAAACCTCTGCATAAGCGGGGATATCGCTGACGGGCTCCACTGTACGGGGCTTAGATTAATGTTCAACTAAAAAGTTGGGCGCGAGGTGGGCAAGGTGCTCTGAATCACAGTGCCAGGGCGCGAAGCCCGGCCCCGGAGGGGGCGCCGACCGGGACGATCCCGAGTCGGCCGCAGCCGATGCGCGCCACCGCCGCGCGAGCGGCGCGGGCGGTCGCGGCCGGTCGAGGGCGGCGGATCGAGTGCCGCCGGTGGACGGCGGGCAAGGCCGACACGGCGGCCGATCGACGCCCCGCAGGTCGGGTCCGGCCGATCGACGGCGGGCGGGGCCGATGGCGGCCGGTCGACGCCGAGCGTCGGTCGAGCGTNTCGGGTCCGGCCGATCGACGGCGGGCGGGGCCGATGGCGGCCGGTCGACGCCGAGCGTCGGTCGAGCGTGGCCGTTCGGCGGCCTGGGCTGCGCGGCGGCTGGTCGGGTCTCGGTGGGGGCTCTGCGTGTCCTTTGTGGACGGTTCGTCCGAGTGCGGTGGCCGATCGGCGGGGAGCGACGCCGGCGGTGGCTGGTCGGCGCCGAGTGCTGGTCGAGCGTGGCCGTTCGGCGGCTTGCGCTGTGCGGCGGCCGGTAAGCCCTCGGCGTGCGGGGCCGATGGCGGCTGGTCGGCGCCGAGTGCTGGTCGAGCGTGGCCGGTCGGTGGCCTGGGTTGAGCGGCGGCCGGTCGGGCCTCGGTGGGGGCTCTCCGCGTCGTCCTCGGCGTACGGGGCACCGCGACCGCCCACCGTTCGGCGGCGGGCGCCGGACGGTGGGCGGTCAGCCCTGCCCGGCGCTCTCCGCTTCCTCGGCGCCTTCGGCGCCCTTCGCGTCTTCGTCATCCGCCAGCGCCGCGTCCAGCCGGGCCCTCGCGCCCTCCAGCCAGTGGCGGCAGACCTTCGCCAGCTCCTCGCCGCGCTCCCACAGCGCGAGCGACTCCTCCAGGCTGGTGCCGCCCGCCTCCAGGCGGCGGACCACCTCGACCAGCTCGTCCCGCGCCTGCTCATAGCCGAGCGTGGTCTCCGCCCGCGCGCTCTGCCCGGCCTGCCCGGTCTGCCCAGCCGTCTGCCCGGTCTGCTCGTCCGTCTTCGCCATACCCCTCACCCTATTCAGCGGGTCCGACAGCGACCCGCACCCGGAACTCGCCCTCGGAGACCCGCGCCCGCAGCTCCTCGCCCTCCGCGACCTCCTCGGCCGCCCGCACCACCGAGCCGTCGGGGTGCTGGAGCACCGCATAGCCGCGGCGCAGCGTCGCGGCGGGGGAGAGCGCCACCACCCGCGCCTGGGTGTGGGTCAGCTCGGAGTCGGCCCGGTCCAGCAGATGGCCCAGGCAGCGGCGGGCGCGCTCCAGCACCGCCGTGATCCGCTCCTCGCGCTCGTCCACCATGCGGTGCGGCTCCCGCATGCACGGCCGGGCCAGCGCGGCGGCCAGCCCCCGCTCCTCCCGGTCCAGCAGCCCGTGCACACTGCGCAGCGCCCGCTCCCGCAGCTGCTGGACGCGCATCAGCTCCTCGCCCACATCCGGCACGATCTTCTTCGCCGCGTCCGTGGGCGTGGAGGCGCGCAGATCGGCGACCAGGTCGAGCAGCGGCGAGTCCGGCTCATGGCCGATCGCGGAGACCACCGGCGTACGGCACGCGGCCACCGCCCGGACCAGCTGCTCGTCCGAGAACGGCAGCAGGTCCTCCACGCTGCCGCCGCCGCGCGCCACCACGATCACGTCCACCTCCGGCAGCGCGTCGAGCTCCTTGACGGCCTCGATCACCTGCGGCACCGCGTGCACCCCCTGCACGGCCACATTGCGCACCTCGAAGCGGACGGCGGGCCAGCGCAGCCGCGCGTTCTCCAGCACATCGCGCTCGGCGGCCGAGGCGCGCCCGCAGACCAGCCCTATCAGCTGCGGCAGAAACGGCAGCGGCTTCTTGCGGTCGGCCGCGAACAGCCCCTCCGCCGCCAGCGCCTTCTTCAACTGCTCGAGCCGCGCGAGCAGTTCGCCCACGCCCACCGGGCGGATCTCGGCGGCCCGCAGGGACAGCTGGCCCCGCGGCGCGTACCACTCCGGCTTGGCGTGCACCACGACCCGCGCACCCTCGGTGACCGTGTCCGCGATCTTGTCGAAGACGGCGCGGAAGCAGGTGACGGTCAGCGAGATGTCGTAACTGGGGTCGCGCAGGGTCAGGAACACCACACCGGCGCCCGGGCGCCGGGACAGCTGGGTGATCTGCCCCTCGACCCAGACCGCGCCGAGCCGGTCGATCCAGCCCCCGATCAGCCGGGACACCTCGCCGACCGGGATCGGCGCCTCCGCGGACGTGTTGACAGCCATGACCGCGAGGGTATCGGCCACCACCGACAGCAGCGGCGGTCATCGCCCCCACCAACCGGCCGAGCCCGCGGCCATCGCCCCTACCATGGGGGACATGACTGCAACCTCCGCCCGCCGGGTCCTGCTCGCGGCCCCTCGTGGCTACTGTGCCGGTGTCGACCGTGCCGTGATCGCCGTAGAGAAGGCCCTGGAGCAGTACGGCGCGCCGATCTACGTGCGCAAGGAGATCGTCCACAACAAGTACGTCGTCCAGACCCTGGAGAAGAAGGGCGCCATCTTCGTCGACGAGACGGAGGAAGTGCCCGAGGGCTCCATCGTGATCTTCTCGGCGCACGGTGTCGCGCCGGTGGTCCACGAGGAGGCCGCCGCGCGCAAGCTGGCCACCATCGACGCCACCTGCCCCCTGGTCACCAAGGTCCACAAGGAAGCAGTCCGGTTCGCCAAGGAGGACTACGACATCCTCCTGATCGGCCACGAAGGCCATGAAGAGGTCATCGGCACCAGCGGTGAGGCCCCCGAGCACATCACCCTGGTCGACGGCCCCGACGATGTGAAGAACGTCGAGGTGCGGGACGAGTCCAAGGTCGTCTGGCTCTCCCAGACCACCCTCTCGGTCGACGAGACCATGGAGACCGTGGACGCCCTCAAGGAGCGCTTCCCGCAGCTCATCAGCCCGCCCAGCGACGACATCTGCTACGCCACGCAGAACCGCCAGACCGCCATCAAGCAGGTGGCCGCCGAATCCGACCTGGTGATCGTGGTCGGCTCCAAGAACTCCTCCAACTCGGTGCGGCTGGTGGAGGTCGCCCTCGGCGCGGGCGCCAAGGCGGGCCATCTGGTCGACTACGCGAGCGAGATCGACGAGGCGTGGCTGGAGGGCGTCACCACGGTCGGCGTGACCTCGGGCGCCTCCGTTCCGGACGTGCTCGTCGAGGGCGTCCTGGAGTGGCTGGCCGAGCGCGGCTTCGGCGACGTCGAGGTCGTCCAGCCCATGCAGGAGTCGCTGACCTTCTCGCTGCCCAAGGAGCTGCGCCGGGACCTGCGGGCGGAGGCCGCCGCGGTCTCGGGTGAGCAGGAGGCGCAGGCGGCCGCCGGTCAGCCCGAGGCACCGGCGGTCGCCGCCCGGCCGGAGGGGTCCCAGCTGTGACCTACGGCCAGGGGGCCACGGGGGCGTCCGCGGCGAAGGTGTTCGGCATCGACATCGGCGGTTCGGGCATCAAGGGCGCCCCGGTGGACCTGGACCGGGGCGAGCTCGCCGAAGAGCGCCATAAGGTGCTCACCCCGCATCCGTCCACGCCCGAGGCGGTCCTGGACGGTGTGGTGGAGGTCGTCCGGCACTTCGACTGGTCCGGGCGGCCGGTCGGGGTGACCTTCCCGGGCGTGGTGAAGGACGGTGTCACCCTTACGGCCGCGAATGTCGACAAGAGCTGGATCGGCACCGATCTCGCGTCGCGCCTCGCCGAACGGCTGGGCTGCCCGGTCACGGTGCTGAACGACGCCGACGCGGCCGGGGTCGCGGAGGCGACGTTCGGCGCCGCCCGCGGCGTCAAGGGCACCGTGATCGTGCTCACCCTCGGCACCGGCATCGGCAGCGCGGTCTTCACCGACGGGCATCTGCTCACCAACACCGAGCTGGGCCATCTGGAGCTGGACGGCCACGAGGCGGAGAAGCGGGCCTCGACCAAGGTCAAGGACGACCACGACCTCAGCTGGTCGCACTGGGCGCGCCGGGTGCAGAAGTACCTCCATCACCTGGAGATGCTCTTCTCTCCCGAGCTCTTCGTGCTGGGCGGCGGTGTGAGCCGTAAGGCGGACAAGTTCCTGCCGCTGATCGAGGGCGTCAGGGCCGGGATCGTGCCGGCGCAGCTTCAGAACAACGCGGGGATCGTGGGTGCCGGGATGGCCGCGGCCGCTGCTGCCGGCGACGCCGGGTGACCAGCAGGGCCCGCCGTACGAGCACGATCACCACGGTCAGCAGCGTCCCCGCGTAGAGCCAGCCGGCCTGCAGCGACAGCGCGGTGAACACCCCCACCGCCTGTCCGCTGAAGCCCGCCGAACCCTCGTTGACCGGCAGCAGCCCGACCGTATACGCCAGCGGCGCCGTCACCGGCGCCGCCAGCAGGTCGGCGGGCCGCACCCACAGCCCGCAGGCCGCGCAGACGGGCAGGAAGAGCACGCTGTAGACGGTGGGGGAGCCGGAGAACAGCAGCGCGTCCAGGCAGCCGATGCCGAGCATGGTGAGCGTGGTCAGCAGCCCCGCGCCCAGCCCGGTCAGCCGGGGGTCCGGGAAGGACAGCCCCCGGGCCCGCCGCAGGACGGCGGGCAGCGCCGCGGCCGCTCCGGACGGCCCCGTACGGCGTGTTCGCCGCTTGTCGGCGGGCCGAGGCGCCCGGGCCGCGCCCCCGGACCGCCCCCGGCCCTGCCCCGTGCCTCTGCCGCGTCCCGGATACGTGTCGTCCGCGGCCGGGCGGGGCGGTGGTGCCGCCGCGCGGCGGGGCGTACGCGTGCTGTAATGCTCCACCCGACCAACGTAGGTCGCCGGAGGGCGAGAATCCGGTCTTGGACACGCCCTTCGCAGGACCTTGGCAGTGTGTTCGACCGATTGTCAGCCCGGCCGGGTGATCGAGGGCGGCCCCGTAGACTGGTGGACCGGCCCCGGCTCCACCGGGGCCCGTCATCGGTCCTCACATCCCCGCCACGGGAAGCTACGGGAAGTCGTCAACGTGTCGCTCACGATCGGAATCGTCGGTCTGCCGAATGTCGGCAAGTCGACCCTGTTCAACGCCCTCACCAAGAACGACGTGCTGGCGGCCAACTACCCGTTCGCCACCATCGAGCCCAACGTCGGCGTGGTCGGCGTCCCCGACCCCCGCCTGGACAAGCTCGCCGAGATCTTCGGCTCGGCCCGCAAGCTGCCCGCCACCGTCGACTTCGTCGACATCGCGGGCATCGTCAAGGGCGCCTCGGAGGGCGAGGGCCTGGGCAACAAGTTCCTGGCGAACATCCGTGAGTCGGACGCCATCTGCCAGGTCATCCGCGCCTTCAAGGACGAGAACGTCGTCCACGTCGACGGCAAGATCTCGCCGAAGAGCGACATCGAGACCATCAACACCGAGCTGATCCTCGCCGACCTCCAGACCATCGAGAAGGTGCTGCCGCGCCTGGTCAAGGAGGCCCGCATCAAGAAGGACAAGCAGCCCCAGGTCAAGGCCGTCGAGGAGGCCAAGGCCATCCTCGACGAGGGCCGCACCCTCTTCTCCGCCGGCATCGTCCAGGGCAGCGAGCGCGCCGCCCTCCTCCACGAGCTGCACCTGCTCACCACCAAGCCCTTCCTCTACGTCTTCAACGTCGACGAGGAGGAGCTCACCGACGACTCCTTCAAGGCCGAGCAGCGCGCCCTCGTCGCCCCCGCCGAGGCGATCTTCCTCAACGCCAAGCTGGAGGCCGACCTCGCCGAGCTCGACGAGGACGAGGCCCTCGAGCTCCTCCAGTCCGTAGGCCAGGACGAGCCCGGCCTCGCCACCCTCGCCCACGTCGGCTTCAACACCCTCGGCCTCCAGACCTACCTCACCGCCGGCCCCAAGGAGTCCCGCGCCTGGACCATCAAGAAGGGCGCCACGGCCCCGGAGGCGGCCGGTGTCATCCACACCGACTTCCAGAAGGGCTTCATCAAGGCCGAGGTCATCTCCTACGAGGACCTGGTCGAGACGGGCTCCGTCGCCGAGGCCCGCGCGGCCGGTAAGGCGCGCATGGAGGGCAAGGACTATGTGATGCGGGACGGGGACGTGGTGGAGTTCCGCTTCAACGTCTAGCGGATTCCGCACCACCACGTCGGTGGTCGGGCGCCTCTGCGGGTCAGGCGGGGTCCGGACCCGTGAGCAGGGGGCTGACGGTGAACACGCTGGGATGGTCCACGAGTTCGTCGCACAGGCCGGGCGGGATGGTCAGGATGGGGGCGTCGGCGGCGGCCATGTCGGCACGGGCGGCGGCGAGTTCCTCGGGAGTGAAGGCGCCGTGTTCCGCCTGCCTTCCGGGCGTGCCGCGGCGCCGGCTGTGCCCGGAAGGCTCATGGTGAGTCGTCGTGCTGTTCGGCCGCGGCGCGGCGGAACTCCGCGTTGATGCGCTGGGCTTCCTCGAGTTGGTCCTCGAGGATCACGATGCGGCAGGCGGCCTCGACCGGCATGCCCTCGTCGACGAGTTCGCGGGCGCGGGCGGCGATCCGCAGTTGGTAGCGGGAGTACCGGCGGTGCCCGCCCTCCGAGCGGAGCGGGGTGATGAGGCGGGCCTCACCGATGGCGCGGAGGAAGCCGGGGGTGGTGCCGAGCATCTCTGCTGCCCGTCCCATGGTGTAGGCGGGGTAGTCGTCGTCGTCCAGACGACCACTGAGCGGATTGTCTGCTGTCATTCTCACCTCGTTGAGCAACGCGTCGAGGGGCCCTGGTGCCGTGCGCACCAGGGCCCCGAAGGAAATTCAACACCATCTGTCGGCCCTACTGCTCTGCCGACCTTCTGTCTTCCGCTACGCCGCCCGAGGAGGGCGGGATCGCGGGGATCGCGGTTGCGTGACCGGGGACCACCTTCCCATCCGGGGTCTTGCGGTACCCGGGCCGGTTCCCCGTGCCCGGGCGATCCTGATGGCGTCCGCTTCCTCCTTCTCTGCCAAGTCATCCACTTCGGGTTGCACGGTGCGGCTGCCAGTCCCGTCGCCTTCCTGCGAACTACCTGGCTGCGCGACTCGACAGCCGCACCGACCTGCGAACTTCACGTACTTCTACCCGCCAGTTCGTGTCTGCCGGGTCTCGTTCGACTCTGTCTACGAGAAAAACCTTAACCGGCTCACTGGCCAATGTCTACTCTGGCGAGCATAGATTTTGTCCTGCGTGGGTCCTCGATAACCTACGGCGCGTAGCGGCGGGCGTGCGCCTGGTCACCCGGCCCGGCTCAGGGCCGCACCCCGGCGGGAGGCGCCGGCACGTTCGCCGCCGCGTCCAGTGGGGTACAGCGGGCCGGACCGACGAATAAAATCGGCTCTCATGTCGAACGCTGACGAACTGCTCGTTGACGTGGCCGCCATGGTGGAGTCCGAGAAGAGCAACCAGATGTCCCTGACCGTGGTCACCGGCGGCGCTGTCATCACCGGTCGGTTGGCTCCCGAAGCCGTGTGGAGGCAGCGTGTGTCGGAGATCCTGAGGGACTCGGACCGCCTCGGCCCCTTCTCCGGCGTCTTCACCGCCGACGAGACACAGGGCCGGCCCGACCGCGGCGAGCCACCCACGCATCTGCACTTCCACGTCGCCCGGATCCTGCAGGGAAGCATGGGGATTCCCGAAACGGGTGGGATGTACCGCGTCGCGATCAAGGACGTCAGTGCCTGGACCGTTGGCGACTTCAGCTACTCCGACTCATGAGTCACTGACCCCTGGTCGGCCCTGGAGGCGCTGTCCTGCCGACCGGACACTGAACCGAAAGCGTTGAGGGCTCGACCGGCACGTGCCGGTCGAGCCCTCAACGCTGTCCTGGTCTCGGCTTTCGCCTCTTCCGCCGGTTACCGGGGAGTGGGGGTGCCGAGCTGGGCCGACGCTTCCTCGAGCGGAGTGAGACCGCGCGCGGGTGAGGTGTCGGGGAGGGCTCGGCACGTGAAGCCGAGACGGGTCATGGCCCTGGTGACTTCACCGGCGGTGAAGTCACGACGGTCCTGCCCGGTGATGACCTCGCCCACCTGCTTCACGGGGTACTGGCGGCGGCCGATGATCACGGAGTCACCCGTGACGAGCTCGGGCGTGACGCCCTTCATCGACGCCAGCACCCCACTTCTGGTCAGGTCGAACGGGAAACGGGCGATGACGCAGCGCATGGGTGCCTCACAGATGGTGGGAGAGGGGCTGAGCGCGGAAGGCGGATCAGCGTGAGAGGGCGAGAATGCCCACGGCGCGGCCCTGTTCGTCGATGACGGGCAAGGCCGCGAGGCGCCCGTGCCGCATCGTGCGCTCGGCTTCGGCGATCGTGGTCATGGGCGAGGTGAACGGTCCGTCGTGGCCGAAAACGTCCCGCAGGCGGACCCGGTCCGTGTACGCGGAACTGTCGCGGACGACGTTGAGCTGGGCTTGGGCGATCAGCCCCGTACACCGGCCGTCCTCGTCGTAGACGAGCAGATGCCCGGAACGGGCACTGGCCATGACGGACAGGGCCACCTCCACGGTCATGTCGTCCCAGACCTGCGGGCCGGGCGCGTCCATGGCGTCGGTCACGGTCTCGGCGGCTGAATCCGCCGGGTGCGGCGTCGTCTGGACCAGCGTCAAAAGGTGCCTCCTGGGGGAACGGGTAAAAGTCCTGAGTCGAGGAAGGGCCTAAGCCGCCGCGTCGAGGGCGGAGTGCCGCCGAGCTTTATGGTGTGCCACCGCGCCGGTCCGGCGGCCCCCGGCGGCACGGCTGCGCCGACCGCGGGAGTCGGGGGCGCCGCGCTGGGGGCGCTCCACCCCCGCTGTCGTGATGGCGACCGGAATGCCCGACGGAGTGCGCGCGCCGGTGATGCGGCTCAGTTCGGCCTCACCCGAGCGGACCCGGGTGGTCCGAGGGCGGATTCCGGCGTCCGCCATGAGACGGACCGCGCCGCGGCGCTGGGCGGGCGTCACCAGGGTGACGACGAGGCCGGACTCGCCGGCGCGGGCCGTGCGGCCTCCCCGGTGGAGGTAGTCCTTGTGGTCACTGGGCGGGTCCACGTTGACCACCAGGTCGAGGTTGTCGACATGGATCCCGCGTGCCGCGACATTGGTCGCCACCATGACCGTCACCTGCCCCTTCTTGAACTGGGCCAGGGTCCTTGTGCGCTGCGGCTGTGACTTTCCACCGTGCA
This sequence comes from Streptomyces sp. 5-10, assembly GCF_014712245.1. Classification (NCBI taxonomy): domain Bacteria; kingdom Bacillati; phylum Actinomycetota; class Actinomycetes; order Kitasatosporales; family Streptomycetaceae; genus Streptomyces; species Streptomyces sp. 5-10. Next base: position 99,764 of record NZ_JACVYG010000029.1, on the reverse strand, counting down.
GTGCGGCGGCCCGGACACCGCTCTCCAGCAGGTGGTCGGTGAGCCGGTCGACGGCGTGCTTGGTGTCCAGGAACATGATCACGCGGCCCTCTCGTGCCGCGATCTCCGTTGTCACCTGGTGCTTGTCCGCGCCGTGGACATGCAGCACATGGTGCTCCATCGTGGTGACCGCCGCCGCGGACGGGTCGACGGAGTGGACCACCGGGTCGACCAGGTACCGGCGGACCAGAAGGTCGACGTTGCGGTCCAAGGTGGCGGAGAACAGCATCCGTTGCCCCTCCGGGCGCACCTGCTCCAGCAGCGCTGTGACCTGCGGCATGAAGCCCATGTCGGTCATCTGGTCAGCCTCGTCCAGGACGGTGATGCCGACCTGGTCCAGGCGGCAGGCGCCTCGTTCGACGAGGTCCTTCAGACGGCCCGGCGTCGCGACGAGCACCTCCGCCCCGCCACGCAGCGCACCGGCCTGTTTGCCGATCGACATCCCACCGACCGCCGTGGCCAGCCGGAGCCGCACGGAGCGGGCGTACGGAGCGAGCGCATCGGCGACCTGCTGTGCCAGCTCCCGGGTGGGCACCAGCACCAGCGCCAGCGGCTGCCGGGGCTCGGCCCGCCGACCGGCCGTACGGGCCAGCAGCGCCAGGCCGAAGGCCAGGGTCTTGCCGGATCCGGTGCGCCCGCGGCCGAGTACGTCACGCCCCGCGAGGGAGTTCGGCAGGGTCGCCGCCTGGATCGGAAACGGTACGGTCACCCCTTCGGCGACGAGCGCGGCCAGCAGCTGCCGGGGCATCTCGAGATCGGCGAACGTCTCGGCGGCGGGGAGTGCGGGGCTGCTCGTCACCGGCGGGGCGAACTCCCCCGGCGGTACGGGGCGGCCGCCCCCGTCACCGCGCGAACGGCTCGGACCACCGGAGCGCTTGGAGACCGTGGCCCTTGAGCGGCCGCCGCCCTTCCGGGAGCCGGAATTGCCGGTACGGGCCGGGGCGGAACGGTCGTTCGTACGTGTGCGGTTCATGCGGAACCTTCCTGGAAGCGGCACGCATCAAGGAATTCCCGCAGCACTCAGCAGTGCAGAAAATCGCAAGAACGGGCCAGAAAAACGCCGAAAATGGGTCCGGTACGAGTCGGGGCTCGCACTCCACGGCGCGGGCCTCAGCTTCACGCTGCGGGTGTCAACTCCGGGCGGGAACGATGTTCTCGGCCATCGGGCCCTTCTGGCCCCGCGTGATGTCGAAGCTCACCTTCTGGCCTTCCAGGAGTTCGCGGAAACCATGGTCGGCGTGGGGCAGTACCCGGAGACCGCGCTCTGCGGCCTCCGTGTCGCGCGATGATTACCCAGCCCGGAATATGAAGATTTTGGGAACCACAACAGCAACCGGGGGCAACAGTAGCACGGCGCAGGTGGCCGTATATGCTAAATCGTTGCGCTCCGTTTATCATCTCAGAAAGTTTCATCGCGGGTCGCGCGGATTTCTCATTTCGCCACCACAGATATTCGGTCCACCCGGGGCACGGCCGAGCGGCCCGAGCGGCCCGGCGCAGGCAGTGGTCGCGCCACCCGCTCCTTGTTGCCGCCGACTTCAGACCGCAGGCGGGCGGGCCGGGTCGTCCGCGCCTAGTCGCGGACACCGTAGCGATCGAGGAACATGGCGATTCCCTCTTCGACGACCACGTCGAACGGCGGGATGTTCATGACGTCCGGTCCGATCGCCATGACCTGCGGCCAGATGATGAATTCCTGGAGGAGCCCCAGGAATTGATGTGCCGCCAGTCCCGGGGACGGGCAGTCGATCTTCCCGGTCTCGTGCAGACGCTGTAGGCAGTCGGCGAGTGCCTTGGTCAACGGCTCCTTGCCGACCCGGTAGAACTCCTCGGCGATCCAGGGGCTGCGGCGGGACTCGGCGATCACCAGCCGGGTGAAGGCGACCTGGTCCGTGTCCTCGATGAAGGTCAGCAGGATCTGGGAGAACTGCCGCAGGAATCCGGCCGGGTCGCCGTCGCTCCCCAGACTCCGTTCGAGGCGCGTCGACAGGTCTCCGAGCGGCAGGCCGGACCAGTGGTGCTCCATCACCGCGCGGAAGACCGCCTCCTTGCTGCCGAACTGGTTGTAGACCGTCTGCCGGGCGACCTCGGCCTGGGTGGCGACCCGTTCGAGGTTCACGCCGTCATAGCCGTCCCGCAGGAAGAGCGCCTTCGCCGCCGCGAGGATCTTCACTCTGTTGCGGGAGCGGCCCTTGCCTTGCCGGGCGGGCTGGGAGGGCGCGGGGATCACCGTCAAGCACCTCTTTCTGTACTGGACGCACCAGTCTAGTGCGGCCCCACGCGTGGATCCGGGGTCCGCCGGGATCCTTGTCAACCCCAAACTTGGACTGTACTGTCCAGTCAAATTCGTGGAGGCCGCACCTCCGCCAAACCGTCAGGAAAGGGACACCCCATGCCAGAGATCCTCTGGAACCGCATGACCGCTCGCGCTCTCAAGGAACTGGCGGCCCAGGACGCACCGGTGCTGCTTCCCGTGGGCTCCACCGAGCAGCACGGTCCGCACCTGCCCACCGGTGTCGATGACTTCCTCAGCGCGGAGGCGTGCCGCCGGGCAGCCAGGATCATGGTCGCTCAGGGCAGGCCTGTGGCCGTCGCTCCGTCCCTCTGGTGCGGGCTGGCGGACCATCATGTCGAGTTCGGCGGCACCTTCACCCTCACACTGGCGACGTACCACGCGCTGTTGCGCGATGTGTGCCGCTCCATCCTCATGGCCGGCTTCAGCAAGATCCTGATCGTCAACGGCCACGGCGGCAACATCACGGCCCTGAACGCCATCAGCGGTGACATCTCCCGGGAACTGTCCGCGCCCATCGCCGTCACCAGCTACTTCCTGGCCGGGCAGGCGCGGATCGCGGAGATCCTGGAGGACCAGGACACCCTGATGCACGCCTGCGAGGGCGAGACGTCCATGGCGATGGCGATCGCGCCGGACCTCGTCGACGAGGGACGGCTCGCCGAGGCGGTCGGCCCGGAGATCGCGCTCCAGTCGGATCCGAGCGAGGCGATCCACGTACCACGGCCGTTCCACACGGTCACGTCGTCGGGTGTGGCGGGTGACGCGCGCAGGGCGTCCGCCGAGAAGGGGGACGCCATTTTGGACGCATGCGCGGAAGCCATCGCCGAATGGCTGATGAAATGACCCTGCGGCAGGGCGCGGACGGAACGAGCAAAGGGGCATCGACATGACGCAGGCGCCGAAGCAGGACGGCTATGCGGCTGAGTACCGGCGCAGCCTGGAGGATCCGGAAGGCTTCTGGCTGGACGCCGCCCGTGCCATCGACTGGACCGTCGCCCCGACCCGGGCCCTCGACGCGTCGGAGGCCCCGCTGTACCGGTGGTTCCCCGACGGGCGGATGAACACCTGCCACAACGCCCTGGACCGCCACGTCGACGCCGGGCGCGGCGAGCAACTCGCGCTGGTGTACGACAGCCCGGTCACCGGCCGCAAGGCGGCGTACACCTACCGGGAGTTGCGTGACGAGGTCGCGCGGTTCGCCGGGGCGCTGGCCGGGCTCGGGGTGGCCCAGGGCGACCGCGTCGTGATCTATATGCCGATGGTTCCCGAGGCGGTCGTCGCCATGCTGGCCTGCGCCCGCATCGGCGCCGTCCACTCGGTCGTCTTCGGGGGATTCGCCGCGCGTGAGCTCGCCGTGCGCATCGACGACGCCCGCCCCAAGCTCGTCATCGCCGCCTCGTGCGGCATCGAACCGGCCCGCGTCGTGCCGTACAAGCCGCTGCTGGACGATGCCCTCGCGCTGGCCGCACACCGGCCGGAGCACTGCGTCATCCGCCAGCGGCCGCAGTGCGCCGCGGATATGACCGGCCGTGACCTCGACTGGGACCAGGTCATGGCGACCGCCGAGCCGGTCGACTGCGTCCCCGTGGCCGCCACTGACCCGCTGTACATCCTCTACACCTCCGGTACCACCGGTCGCCCCAAGGGCGTGGTGCGCGACAACGGCGGCCATGCGGTGGCGCTGCGCTGGTCCCTGGAGAACGTGTACGACACCCACCCCGGTGAGGTCTTCTGGGCGGCCTCGGACGTGGGCTGGGTCGTCGGCCACTCCTACATCGTCTACGCGCCGCTGCTCACCGGCTGCACCACGGTCCTCTACGAAGGGAAGCCCGTCGGCACCCCGGACGCCGGTGCGCTGTGGCGGGTGGTCGCCGAACACCGGGTGACGGCACTGTTCACCGCGCCGACGGCGATCCGCGCGGTGAAGAAGGAGGACCCGCGCGGAGCGCTGCTGCACGCCCACGACATCGGATCGCTGCGCCACCTGTTCCTGGCCGGCGAGCGCCTGGACCCGGAGACCTACCACTGGGCCACGGACCTGCTCGGCGTTCCGGTGGTCGACAACTGGTGGCAGACCGAGACCGGCTGGCCGATCGTCGCCAACCCCATGGGCCTGGAGCCGCACCCGCTCAAGGCCGGTTCGCCCACCGTGCCCATGCCCGGCTACGACGTGCGCATCCTCGACCCGACGGGCCGCGAGGTGCCGCCGGGCGCCGACGGCGCGGTGGCGATCCGGCTGCCGCTGCCGCCCGGCACGCTGCTCACCGTGTGGCAGGACGACGCACGGTATGTGCGCTCGTACCTGTCCGCCTACAGCGGCTACTACCTCACCGGCGACGGCGGCCGTAAGGACGACGACGGCTACGTGTACGTCATGGGCCGCACCGACGACGTGATCAACGTGGCCGGGCACCGGCTGTCCACCGGCGCGATGGAGGAGGTGCTCGCCGCTCATCCGGATGTCGCCGAGTGCGCTGTCGTCGGCGTCGCCGACCCGCTCAAGGGGCAGGTGCCGCGCGGTCTCGTCGTGCTCAAGGCGGGCCTCGACCGCGATCCGCGGGACATCGCCACGGAACTCGTCGCCGCCGTCCGGGAGACGATCGGCCCCGTGGCGGCGCTGCGCCGGGTCGACGTGGTCGCGGCGCTGCCCAAGACGCGCTCGGGCAAGATCCTGCGCCGCACGATGCGCGACATCGCCGACGGCCGGGACACCGAGCTGCCCTCCACCATCGACGATCCCGCGGTGATCGAGGCGCTGCGACCGGTACTCCGCGACGACGGCTAAGCGCTCCGCTGGAAGTCCCTGACCTGTCGTCGATCGTCCGCGGCGCCGTCGTGGCTGGTCGCGCCCGCGCGGCGGAGCCGCACATCAACACAGCCCCGCGCCCCTTCGGGGCGCACCCGAACCGCACCGGACTTCAATGAGGCGGCTTAGGTCTCATGCGGATGGTCCTCGTGTGGATGGTCCTCGTGTGGACCCGCCCGGACGACCCGGACCGGCCCGGACCGGGCGGTACCGGTCGTACGGACGGCCGTTTCGTGGCGTCAGCGGCGGCAACCCGGAGTGCCCTGGCTGTCGAAACCACAGCCGACCGCAGGCACAAGAGGGAGAAGGCCCATGGCGGACATATCGGAGCAGGAGCTGGACGAGGTCTGGAACCAGTTCCACTCGGTGGTGAACATGACCTCGCGCGAACTGCACGAATGGCTGATGACCGAGTCCGCCGGTGAGGTCACCGAGAGGCTGCCGGAGGAGATGGGCCCGGAGACCGGGCGCCATGTGCTGGAGGTGCTGGGCAAGCGGCGCGGGGACCTCACCGACGACGACATCGGCGTCATGCGCGGGGTCGTCGACACCGTCACCGCCGAGCGGGGCGACGACCTGGACCCGACGGCGGGGGACGCCGACTGGCGCCACCGGATGATGAACCTGGGGCACGACCCGCTCAAGCCGCTCGCCTCGGAGCAGTCGCAGGCCCGCCGCCGCTGAGCGCGGGCCGCCGACCATCCTGCCCCGCCGGGAATGCATGATCCGCGGGGTGCCGGTAACCCGCCCAGGACCCACCACAGACGAGGAGGGGAGCAACGCCGTGCGCATCGGAATCATCGGAGCGGGCCACATCGGCTCGACGCTGGCCCGCCACTTCGCCTCGATCGGCTACGAGGTGGCGATCGCCAACTCCCGCGACCCGGACACCCTGGCCGACCTGGTGACCGACATCGGCGGCCCGATCCGCGCGGTGACCGCCGAGGAGGCGGCCCGGATCGGCGAGGCGGTGGTCGTGTCCATTCCGTACGGCCGCTATCGGGAACTGCCGACCGAGCCGCTGCGCGGCAAGGTCGTCATCGACACCTGCAACTACTACCCCGAGCGGGACGGAAACGACCCGGAGCTCGACGCCGACGCCACCACCTCCAGCGAGAAGATCCAGGCCCACACCGGCGCCAACCTGGTCAAGGCGTTCAACGCGATCTACTGGGAGAACCTCCGCGACCACGCCCGCCCCAAGGGCGCCACCGACCGGGTGGCCATCCCACTGTCCGGCAACGACGAGGAGGCCAAGGCGGCCGTGGCCGGGCTGATCCGCGACATCGGCTTCGACCCCGTGGACGCCGGCCACCTGGGCGAGGGCGGCCGCAAGCACCAGCCGGGCAGCCGCGTCTACGCGACCGAGATGTCCTCCGCCGAGACCAGCGCCCTCCTGAGCGTCGCCTGAGCCCAGGGCCCGGCGCCCGAGGGCCCCGCGTCTGTGCGCCGCGGACGCTGCGCCGGTCCGATGGCTCTACCGGCCACGCTTGTTCTTGCCGGGGGTGAGGCCGTTCAGATCGATGTCGATCTTGAACGGAACCGTCCGCTGGAGGTGGTGGCGGAAGATCCCGGCCGGGGCATAGGCACCGGTCGGCTCGTCGAGCTCATAGACGTGGACGACGGGCACCCCGTCCTCGTCCTCGATGCACCAGTAGTGGGGAATCCCGGCTTCGGCGTACTTGCGGAGCTTGACCGTGCGGTCTCGGTGGGCTGATTCGGGGGAGACGACCTCGATCACGAGTGGCACTTCGTCCGGTGCGAACCAGGTGCGGTCACTGTCGAAGTCGGCTGTTGTCACCAGCAGATCCGGTTCGGGCCGGTTGCGCTGATCCAGCTTGATCGTCATCTCGCGGCCGACCCTCGCCTCGGCGGGTACCTGTTCCATGAGTGCGACGGTGAGCATCGTGACGAGGTGGCCGTGCCACCACCTCTGCGGGGACATCATGAAAACGAGAGCTCCGTCGATCAGCTCGGTGTGGCGCGGCGCCTCGGGGAGGCGGTCCAGGTCCTCCGCGAACCAGCCTTCCGCGCGCGGTGGGCGCATCCAGTCGGGCAGTGCGGTCATGGCTCAACGGTAGCGGTCTCGGGCGGGGGGAGGGCGTCACCTCCCCCCGCCGTCAGGGCTTCTTCGGCTTGCCCTCGCCGTAGAGCCAGACGTCGAAGAGGCGGGTCAGGTCCTTGCCGGACTTCTGTTCGCACAGCTCGATGAACTGCTTGGTGTCGGCGTTGCCGTGCCGGTGGTCCTTGAGCCAGGTGCGGAGGATGGTGAAGAAGGCCGGGTCGCCGACGGTCCGGCGGAGCTGGTGGAGCACCATCGCGCCGCGGCCGTAGACGGGCGGGTCGGAGACGCTGGCGACGGTCGGGGGGTCGGCGGGTGGGAAGTCCCAGATGCCCTCGCTCTCGTCGTCGGTGCCGTCGTAGAAGTCGTCGAAGACCTGCTGGGCGGTGCGGCCGCCGTGGTCCTCCTCCCACAGCCACTCGGCGTAGGTCGCGAAGCCCTCGTTGAGCCACATGTCCTTCCAGACCCGGGGCGTGACCGAATTGCCGAACCACTGGTGGGCGAGTTCGTGGACGACGAGCGTCTTGTCCGGGGCCGCGTCGAAGAACGGCTTGGTCTGGGTCTCCAGGGCGTAGCCGAGACCGGGGAGGTGGCCGACGACGGCGCCGGTGGAGGAGAAGGGGTACGGGCCGAAGGTGCCGCTCTCCCAGGTGATGACGTCGTCGACCTGCTGGGCGATGTCCTTGGCGCCGGCGGCCTCGGTGGGGTCGACGGCCACGTACGCGGGCAGGCCCTTCCCAGTGGTCGTCGTACGGATCCCGAAGCGGCCGATGGCGACCGTGGCCAGGTAGCTGGCCATGGGCTCGCCGCTGTGCCACCGGAAGGTGGTGCGGCGCCCCCGGGTCTCCTGGCCCTTCAGCTCGCCGTTGGAGACGGCGGTGTAGCCCTGCGGAACGGTGACGGCGATGTCGTAGGCGGCCTTGTCGGAGGGGTGGTGGTTGCCGGGGAACCAGGTCATGGAGCCGGTCGGCTCGCCGAGGGCCACCGCGCCGTCGTGGGTGCGGATCCAGCCCTCCTTCCCGGTGTCCTCGCCGGTGAGGGTCTTCGGCTTGCCGTCGTAGACGACGGTGGCCGTGAAGGTGCGGCCTTTGGGGAGGGCCGCGGCGGGCGTGAGCACCAGCTCGGTGCCGCTGCGGGCGGCCTTGGCGGGACGGCCGTTCACCGTGGCCTTCCGCACCCGCAGCCCGGCGAGGTCGAGGTGGAAGGAGCTCAGCGCGCGGTCCGCGCGGGCGGTGATCCGGGCGGTGCCCTTGAGGTGTCGCGAGCCAGGGGTGTAGTCGAGGGCGAGCCGGTAGCCCCGCACGTCGTAGCCGCCGTTGCCGAGCCGCGGGAAGAGCGCGTCGCCGACCCCCGCACCACCCGCCCCGGCACCGGGCACCCCGCCCGCGTCCCGCGCCCCGGCGCCACCGGTGCACCCCGCGCACAGCGCGAGGAGCAGCACACCGGGCAGCACCCGCGAGAGGCGGCGAGTCGCCGCGGCCGCCGCGCGTGATTGGCGCATCCCCGCGGCCGCCGCGCGTGATCGGCGCATCCCTGCCGCGCGTGACCCGCTCCCCGCCGCCGCGCGTGATCCGCTCATCCCCGCTCCGGCCCGGGCGCCGGGGATTCCGCGCACTCCGGCAGCGGTTCGTCGTCCATCTCGCGTCCCTACGCTTCGGCGGCTACTTCTCAGGAGGGTAATGCGGCCGACGGGGCGAAACGTGCGGGACCGCCGATGGCACGACACCGCGTCACGGTCGCAAAGGCCGGTGGGCGTCCGGCGTCGGGCCGCTCACCGACCTCTGAGCGACTTAAACGTCTCTGAGCTGCAGTTCACCACTTCTAGTGAAGCTCTGGCCTTCAGTTGCAATCGGCAACCCTGAGTTGCCAAGCTGTTGCTGACTGTCAACCCAGGGAGTGCACGTGGCCTTTGGTGACCAGCCCGCATACCTCCGCGTCGCCGACGATCTGCGGAAGAAGATCGCCGCGGGTGAGCTGCCGCCGCATGCGCGTCTCCCCTCCCAGGCCAGGATCCGGGAGGAGTACGGGGTTTCGGACACCGTCGCGCTCGAGGCGCGCAAGGTGCTGATGGCCGAGGGGCTGGTCGAGGGGCGTTCCGGGTCGGGGACGTATGTGCGGGCGCAGCCGGTGCCGCGGCGGGTGGTCCGGGGTGGGTTCCACACCGCCGGGGAGACCACGCCGTTCCGGCAGGAGCAGACCGACGACCGGATCACCGGCACCTGGGAGGCCGAGAGCGAGCAGGAGGAGGCCGGGGGCGAGATCGCCGAGCGGCTGGGGATCGAGGTGGGGGAGCGGGTGATGCGCACCCGCTATGTGTTCCGGTCGCGGGGCGAGGTCGTGATGCTCTCCACCTCCTGGGAGCCGCTCGCGCTCACCGGCCGTACGCCCGTGCTGCTGCCCGAGGAGGGCCCGCTGGCCGGGCGCGGGGTCGTCGACCGGATGGCCGCCCTCGACCTGGTGGTGGACAACGTGGCGGAGGAGGTCGGCGCGCGCCCCGGCCGGGCCGAGGAGGTGCTGGCGCTCGGCGGAGTGCCGGGCCACTGGGTGCTGGTCATCTCGCGTACGTACTTCGCGGGCGGGCGCCCGGTGGAGACCGCCGATGTGGTGGTGCTGGCCGAGCGCTATCGGATCGCCTACCGGCTGCCGGTGAAGTAATCGTTCGCCCGCGGTCGGCGCTCACCGGTAGCCGTCAGTGCTCACCGATAGTCGGGCGGTCCGATCCGGGGCGTCTTACCGCGAGTTAACCGCCGCCCCGCCGCCGTAACGGCCCGGCAATGGCGTATCGAGGCCGCCCGTCACCTCCGGCTCCTACCGTCCTCGGGCGTAAGAGAACGGCCCGAGCGACAGGGGAAGCCGGTATGACGGATTCGGTCGATACGGTCACACCTGAGGCGGGAGGGCCGACACGGGCGGGAGCGCCGGCACAGGCGGGAGCGCCGGCACAGGCGGGAGCGCCGAGACCCGTCCCGCGGCGCGGCTACGCCCGGCTGGCGGCGGACGAGAGCCGTGAGGACTACTCGCTGCGCTACGCACCCCACTCCTACCGCCGATGGTCGCCCACCATGGTCGCCTCCACGGCGCTCGGCGGCATCGCCTATCTCGCGGACTTCGCCATCGGCGCGTCCATCGTCTTCACCTACGGCTTCACCAGCGGTATCGCCTCGATCCTCACCGCGGCGACGATCATCTTCCTGACCGGCATCCCCATCGCCCGCGCCTGTGCGACCTACGGCCTGGACATGGATCTGATCACCCGCGGTGCCGGATTCGGCTACTTCGGCTCGACGCTGACCTCGCTGATCTACGCGAGCTTCACCTTCATCTTCTTCGCGCTGGAGGGCTCGATCATGGCGCAGGCCATGCACCAGGCCCTCCATATCCCGCTGCCGGTCGGCTATCTGCTGACCACCCTCATCGTGATCCCGATCGTCTTCCGCGGTATGGGCGCGCTCGCCAAGGTGCAGGCGTGGACCCAGCCGATCTGGCTGATCGGGCTCGCCCTGCCGTTCGTGGTGCTGGCCTTCGAGGCGCCGGACTCCTGGGGCGCGTTCGCCTCCTTCGGCGGGACCGAGGGCGCGGGCTCCGGTTTCGACTGGATCGGATACGGCCTGGGCACGGGTGTCGCGCTCTCGCTGATCGCACAGATCGGTGAGCAGGCCGACTATCTGCGGTTCATGCCCGCGAAGACCGAGGAGAACCGGCGGCGCTGGAATCTGGCGGTCCTGGCCGCGGGCCCCGGCTGGGTGGTCATCGGCGCGGCCAAGCAGATCGGTGGCGCCTTCCTCGCGTTCGTGGCACTCGACGCGGTCGGCAAGACCCATGCGCTGGAGCCGATCGCCCCGCAGATCGAGGCGCTGAAGCCCTGGCTGGGCTCGGTCGCGCTGCCCGCCGCCGCGCTCTTCGTGGTGGTCTCCCAAATCAAGATCAATGTGACCAACGCCTACAGCGGCTCGCTGTCCTGGTCCAACTTCTTCTCCCGGGTCACCCACCGCCACCCCGGCCGGGTCTGGTACATCTTCCTCAACCTCGCCATCGCGCTGGCGCTCATGGAGATGAACATGTTCGCGGCGCTCAACAAGCTGCTGGGCTTCTACTCCAACGTCGGCATCGCCTGGATAGCCGCCGTCGCCGCCGATCTGGTCATCAACAAGCCGCTCGGGCTGAGCCCGAAGTACATCGAGTTCAAGCGGGCGTATCTGCATCCCGTGAACCCCGCCGGATTCGGCGCGATGGTGATCGCCTCGGCGGTCTCGATCGTCGCCTTCTTCGGGGTCTTCGGGGAGGTTGCCGAGGCGTTCTCGACCTTCATCGCCTGCGGTCTCGCGCTGGTGCTCTGCCCGCTGCTGGCATGGCTCACCGGGGGCCGCTACTACCTGGCCCGGAAGAACCCGGTGAACGGGCCGGGTGCCGACATCCCGGACATCACCGCCACCCACGTGTGCGCCTCGTGCGAGACGGCGTACGAGCTGCCGGACATCGCCGACTGCCCGGTGCGGGCGGGGGCCGTCTGCTCGCTGTGCTGCTCACTGGACGCCGAGTGCGGGGATGTGTGCCGCAAGGCGCCCACGGGTGAGCCGGTGCTGATGCCGCTTCCCACGGTGGGCGGCCCCTCCGTGAGCACGTGAACTGAGCCAGGTTCCGGCCCCGCCCTGTTGCGAAACTCACATCAGAGCAGGTGAAAGGGGTTACTGGAAGGGGATCATCCATTTCGCTCTTACGATGGATCGGTTTGTGTCCGGTCGTTGGGGGGCGAAAGGAGTGCCAGGAACTTGAGCACGGAGCAGGGTTCCCACTCGCATTACCGAAGGTCACTCGGACCGGTGGCCCTCACCGCCGTGGGGCTCGGGTCGATCATCGGCTCCGGCTGGCTGTTCGGCGCCGAGCGCGCCGCCGCGCTGGCCGGGCCCGCCGCCATTCTGGCCTGGGTGATCGGCGCCGCCGTCGCCCTGACCATCGCCCTGACCTACTCCGAGCTGGGTTCGATGTTCCCCAAGGCCGGGGGCATGGTCCGGTACGGCCAGTACTCGCACGGCTCGCTGGCCGGATATCTGGCCGCCTGGGCCAACTGGATCGCCATCGTCTCCGTGATCCCCGGTGAGGCCACCGCCTCCGTGCAGTACATGTCCTCCTGGGACTTCGGCTGGGCCAAGGCGCTGTACGACGGGAAGGAGCTGACCGGCAGCGGTGTCGCGCTCGCGTCCGTGCTGCTGCTCTTCTACTTCTTCCTCAACTGGTTCGCGATCACCCTCTTCGCGAAGACCAACACGGCGATCACCGTCTTCAAGGTGGTCGTGCCGACCCTGACCGCCGGGGCGCTGCTGCTGTCGCACTTCGACACCGGCAATGTCACCGGCAACGGCGGCTTCACCCCGAACGGCTGGAACTCCGTGTTCACCGCGGTCGCCGTCTCCGGCATCGTCTGGGCCTACAACGGCTTCCAGTCGCCGCTGAACATGGCGGGCGAGGCCCGTAACCCGGGGAAGTCGCTGCCCAAGGCCGTCATCAGCTCGATCCTCATCGCGCTGGTGATCTACGTCGCGCTGCAGATCGCCTTCCTGACCGCCGTCCCCGCCGCCGATCTGCGGCACGGCGGCTGGTCCGGGCTCTCCTTCAACTCCCCGCTCGCCGATCTCTCCCTGGCCTGGGGCCTGAACTGGCTGGCGATGCTGCTGTACGCGGACGCCTTCATCTCCCCGTCCGGCACCGGCATGATCTACGCGGCCACCACCTCGCGCATGATCCAGGGCGTCCAGGAGAACGGCCATCTGCCGGGGATCTTCGGCAAGGTCGATCCCAAGACCGGCATTCCGCGCCCGGCGCTGCTGCTCAACCTGGCGATCGCCTTCATCTTCCTCGCGGTCTTCCGCGGCTGGGGCTCGCTGGCCGAGATCGTCTCCGTCGCGACCGTGATCTCGTACATCACCGGCCCGGTGGCCGTGATGTCGCTGCGCCGCCTCTCGCCGGAGCTGCCGCGCCCGGTGCGGCTGCGCGCGATGCCGGTGATCGCGCCGATCGCGATGGTCTTCGGCTCGCTGGTGCTGTACTGGGCCCGCTGGCCGCTCACCGGCAAGGTCATCTTCATCATGGCGATCGGGCTGCCGATCTGGGCCTGGTACGAGCTGCGCAAGCCGTGGGCGGAGCTGCGGCCGCATCTGGCCGCCGGCGCCTGGATGGTGACGTATCTGCTGGTGATGGCGGCGGTGTCGTGGGCCGGCGGCACGGAGTTCGGCGGCCGCGGCTATCTGCCGGGCGGCTGGGACATCGTGATCGTCGCGCTGATCGGGCTGGCCTTCTACTTCTGGGGCGTACGCAGCGCATGGCGCAATCCGACGCTGCTGGAGGCCGAGCGCGAGCTGGGCACCGCCGCGGCCGACGAGGCGGGCGAGGGCGGCGACGGCGACCGGGTGAAGGCCGGAGTCGGCGTCTGAGACATGGCCGGATGAGTGCCTCCTTGTAAGAACCCGTATCCGCTGCGTGAAGGTAGGGCGTAGGCTCGGGCATATGCGGATCGGGATTTCCTTAACGGTGTCGCGGAGTCGTGCGCCCGGGCGCGCCACAGCGGAGGGGGCGGGGAGATGAGTGACGGGAACGCCGTGCTGCCCTGGCTCGTGATCCGCCAGGACACCAACGGCAACCGCTACCGCGTCGGGCGCTACGCCACCAGAACGGAGGCCCAGGAGGTGGCCGACCGACTGGAGGGTGAGGGCCAGGAGCAGCTGTACGTGGTCGAGCGGACCGCCGCGTCCCGTCAGTCCGGTTAGCCCGAGTCCGGTCAGCACGAGTCCAGCCGGCCCGAGTCCGGCCGGCACGAGTCCGGCCGGCACGAGTCCGGCCGGCCCGAGTCCGGTCAGCCCGCAGGAATACGTACATCCGGTCCGCGCGAACGCGTACCTCTTCCCGAGCCCCGGGGCGCTCCCGCCCCGGGGCTCTGATGTGCTTCCGCGCAGGCTAGGGTGCGGATCATGAGCGTGCGCGTGGTGGTGGGCGGAGCGGTGTTCGACCGGGGGCGGCTGCTGGCCGCGCGGCGCAGCGCCCCGCCCGAGCTGGCGGGCCGCTGGGAGCTGCCCGGCGGCAAGGCCGAGCCCGGGGAGACCCCGCGGGCGGCCCTCGTCCGCGAACTGCGCGAAGAGCTCGGGGTCGAGGTCGAACCGCTCGAACCACTGCCGGGCGAGTGGCCCCTGAAGCCCGGCTTCGTGCTGCGGGTGTGGACCGCGGCCCTGCGCTCCGGTGAGCCGCGCCCGCTCCAGGACCACGACGAGCTGCGCTGGCTGCCCCCGGACCGGGTGGACGAGGTGGACTGGCTGGACGCGGACCGCCCCGCGGTGGCGGAGGCGGTCCGCCGACTGCGCGCGGCCGGGGCCGCCGAGGGTACCCGTCCGCGCACCCCTTGAAGCCGTCCCGCACGGGGGCCGTCCGAGGCCCCGAACGGGAAAATCCATGGGGTTCGAGCCGCCTCCGTCCGGTTAGGAGTGAGGGGGAGCGCTGATCATGAGCGCTTCACCAAAAGCCGGGACGGACACTGATGGCGGGCTGAGATAGTGCTGTGATCGTGAAGACCGTACTCGGGATGGCCGAAGTGCTGGATACTCGGCTATCTGAAGCCGGTCGGAGCACCTGAGCCGGAGGGGACGGCGCATGAGCGAGAAGCCAGCGGGGGCGGATATGCCCGAGGAGACGGTGGGTTCGCAGGTGTCGCCGATGTCACAGGGGTCCTCGATGTCGGACATGTCGCCCGTGTCCTCGATGTCGGCGGTGTGGCAGAGCAGTCCTCCCGGCTCGATCTATGACTACATCCGGGTCGCCTCCTTCGCGCTCGGGCCCGACGGCCGGATCGCGCAGTGGAGCGAACGGGCCGCGGAGTTGCTGGGGCTGACGGCGAGCCAGGCCATCGGCAAGGATCCGGTGGAGGCGTTCGTACCGCCGGAGTTCCAGGAGACGGGCCAGCGCGCGGTGGCCGACATCCTCGACGGCCGGGAGTGGACCGGGCTGGTCCCCTACCGTAACCCCAAGACGCCGAGCGGGCATGGAATCGCCGAGGTCTATGTGATGCCCGCTCAGGACGAGCACGGGAAGCGGGCCGCGCTCTGCATCGCGGTGGACGTCAGCGCGTTGCGCGGGCTGGAAACCGATCTTGCTTCTTCACAGGCCGTTTTCGGTCAATCTCCGCTCGGGTTCTTCCTCTTCGGGACCGATCTGCGGATCCTCCGCGTCAATGAGCGCTTTGCGAAGGTCTTCGGTCGCCCCACCGAGGAGTACCGCGGCACGACCCCGCACGATCTGCTGCCGCGCGGCGAGGCCGACCGGCTGGCCGCCGCCCTGCGCCAGGTCCTGGACTCCGGGCAGTCGCTGACCGACATGCCCATCGTGGGCCACGCGCCGGGCAGCCCCGACCGCCGCCGCTGGTCGGTCTCGCTCTACCGGCTGCACAGCGGCTCCGGCCGCCCCATCGGCGTCGCCGGGCTCGCGACGGATGTCACCGGCCGCCGCCGCGCCGAACAGGAGGCCGCGGGCGTACGGCGCAATCTGGCGCTGTTGAACGAGGCCGGGGCCCGAATAGGCACCTCGCTCGACCTGGAGACCACCGCCCGCGAGTTGCTGGACGTGGCCGTACCGCAGTTCTGCGACCTGGCCTCGGTCGACCTCTACCAGGGGCTGCTCTCCGGCGACGAGACCCCGCCCGGGCTCGCCGACGGCAGCGCCGAGCTGCGCCGCGTCGCCTTCGCCAGCGCGGTCTCCGACGGCCCGGTCGCCTTCGGCGACATCTGCCGCGTCAACACCGTGGAGGACCCCAAGCCCATCCAGGTCGGCGAGGTGCACCGCTACCCCTTCAACTCGCTGTGCGCCCACGCCCTGCGCACCGCCCAGGTCCGCGTCGTCCCCGGGCGGGACGGCAGCGAGGCCCTGGAGCTCGGGGCCATGCTCCAGTCCACCCTCGTGGTGCCGATGGTCGCGCGGGACACCGTCGTCGGCCTGGCCCAGTTCTCCCGCACCAAGGGCAGCGAGCCGTTCGGCGAACGGGACCGCGCGCTCGCCGTCGAACTGGCCGCCCGCGCCGCCGTCAGCATCGACAACGCCCGGCTGTACCGCAGAGAACACGAACGCGCGCTGATACTCCAGCGCAGCCTTCTCCCGCCCGGCGACCCGGAGGCCGCCGGGCTCGATATCGCCTGCCGCTATCTGCCGGGGAACGCGGCGACCGAGGTGGGCGGCGACTGGTTCGACGTGATCGAGCTGCCCGGGCACCGCACCGCGCTGGTGGTCGGCGACGTCATGGGGCGGGGGCTGCGCGCCGCCGTGGCCATGGGCGAGCTGCGCACCGCCGTACGCACCCTCGCCCTGCTCGACCTGGAGCCCGCCGAGGTGCTCTCCGCGCTGGACGAGATCGCCCGGGGCCTCGGCACACCGGGCGGCTCGCACGCCGGCGCGCGGCCCGGCTCGCGCGCCCTCATGCGCGACGGCAAGGCCGACGACTCCTCCGATCTGACCGAGGTCTACCTCGCCACCTGCGTCTACGCCGTCTACGACCCGGTCACCCGGCGCTGCACGTTCGCCAACGCCGGGCATCCGCCCCCCGTCCTCGTGGAGCCGGGCGAGGACGCCCTGCTGATGGAGGTCCCACCCGGGTTGCCGCTCGGCGTGGGCGGTGAGCCGTTCGAGGAGATCGAGGTCGAGCTCCCCGACGGCGCGCTGCTGGCCCTCTACACCGACGGTCTGGTCGAGTCCCGCGACCACACCCTCGACGAGGGGCTTCAAGCCCTGCGCGCGGCCCTCAACACTCCGGACGGCGCCGACGGCGGGAACGCCGCGGCCGGATCCCTCGAGGACGTCTGCGACCACGTCCTGAGCACCCTCGACACCCACCACGGCGAGGACGACATCGCCCTGCTGATGGCCCGGGTGCAGGGCCTGTCGGCCGAGTCGGTCGGCGACTGGCACCTTCCCAGCGCCCCCCAGTCCGTGGGCCGGGCTCGCGAACTGGCCCGGGAGCAGCTGGAGTCCTGGGGTCTGGACGATCTGGTCGACACCACCGAGCTGCTGGTCAGCGAGCTGGTGACCAACGCCCTGCGGTACGGCGAGGGCGAGATCCGGCTGCGGCTGCTGCTGGACCGCACGCTGGTGTGCGAGGTCTGGGACGGCGGTCTGGTGCAGCCCCGGCGGCGGCGCGCCCGGGACACCGACGAGGGCGGGCGGGGGCTCCAGCTGGTCGGGCTGCTCAGCGCGGGCTGGGGCAGCCGCAGGACCCCGCTCGGCAAGACCGTCTGGTTCGAGCTGGCCCTTCCGGACGGCCAGTCCTCGGGGCCGGACTCGGTGGAGGCGCTGCTCAGCCTGTGGTGACGGGCTGCGGTCCGTTACGGCACGGCTGCGGGCCCGCGACAGCTACTGCTCCGGCGGCTCCTTCCCCTCCCCACCCCTTCCCGAATCCGGGTCTCCGCCCCCGACCCCGAGGCTGGGGCTCCGCCCCCGACCCCGAGTCTGGGGCTTCGCCCGCGACCCCGAGTCTGGGGCTTCGCCTCCGACCTCGGACCGGTGTTCCACCCCCGACTCCGAAACTGCGGCTCCGCCCCCGACTCTCGGATCGGGGCTCCGCCCCCGACCTCGGAGCGGGGTTTCGCCCTCCCCGGAGCGAGGCTTCGCCCCAGGCCCCGGGGCCGGGCTTCGCCCTTTCCCGCGGCATCGGTATGCGGCTCCGCCGCGTGGCGGGGCTCTGCCCCTGGGCCCCGGGGTCTGGGGCGGAGCCCCAGTTTCGGGAAGGGGCGGGGAGGGGAGCAGCCCGCCGCAGGCGGCACACCCCGTCGGACACCCCTAAGCGCCCCAGCGGAGCTACTGCCCCCGGCGCCGGATCTTGTTGCCGAGCCAGACCAGCGGGTCGTACTTACGGTCCACCGCCCGCTCCTTGAGCGGGATCAGCGCATTGTCCGTGATCTTGATCTGCTCGGGGCAGACCTCCGTACAGCACTTGGTGATGTTGCAGTAGCCCAGCCCGTGCTCCTCCTGGGCGGCGCGCTTGCGGTCGAGCCCGGTGTCGGCGGCCGCGTCCAGCGGATGCATGTCCAGCTCCGCGACCCGCATCAGGAACCGCGGCCCGGCGAACGCCTCCTTGTTCTCCTCGAAGTCCCGCACCACATGGCAGGTGTCCTGGCACAGGAAGCACTCGATGCACTTGCGGAACTCCTGCGACCGGCCCACGTCCTCCTGCCACATCCGGTACTCGCCCGGACCCAGCCCCTCCGGGGGCACGAAGGACGGCACCTCACGGGCCTTGGTGTAGTTGAACGACACATCCGTCACCAGGTCCCGCACCACCGGGAACGCCCGCAGCGGGGTGATGGTGATCGTCTCGTTCCGTTCGAACACCGACATCCGGGTCATGCACAGCAGCCGCGGTCGGCCGTTGACCTCGGCGCTGCACGAACCGCATTTGCCCGCCTTGCAGTTCCAGCGGACCGCCAGGTCGGGGGCCTGGGTCGCCTGCAGCCGGTGGACGATGTCGAGCACGACCTCGCCGTCGTTGACCTCGACGTGGAAGTCCTTCAGACCCCCGCCGTCCTGGTCGCCCCGCCACACCCGGAAGTGGGCCTCGTACGCACTCACTGGGTCAGCTCCTCGTCCGTCAGGTACTTCACCAGCTCGTCCTTCTCGAACAGGTTCAGCAGGTCGGGCCGGATCGGCGGCATCTCACGCCGCTCGAGCCGGATCTGGCCGTGCCCGGCGTCGGGGGCCGCCAGACCGCCCGAGGGGTCGGAGAGCCGGCAGACCAGATTGAGCCGCCGCCATGCGCGGTCCATCTCCGGGCAGTCGTCGCGGGTGTGCCCGCCGCGGCTCTCGGTCCGCTCCAGCGCGGCGCGGGCCACGCACTCGCTGACTAGCAGCATGTTGCGCAGATCGATCGCCAGGTGCCAGCCGGGGTTGAACTGCCGGTGGCCCTCGACCCCGGCGCGGCGCGCCCGGACCCGCAGACCGGCCAGCCGGTGCAGCGCCTCCTCCATCTCCTCGGCCTTGCGGATGATCCCCACCAGGTCGTTCATCGACTGCTGGAGCTCCTGGTGGAGGGTGTACGGGTTCTCCGGCGGCCCGGCGGGGCCCGCGGTCTCGTCCGGCTCACCGGCCTCGGCGCTGAACGGGCGCAGCGCCTCGGCCGCCGCCAGGTCCAGCTGCGCCTCGTCCGGCACCGGACGGGTGCCGGAGGCCGCGGTCTCCTGGGCGTAGCGGGCCGCGTGGAGCCCGGCGCGGCGCCCGAAGACCAGCAGGTCGGAGAGGGAGTTGCCGCCGAGCCGGTTGGAGCCGTGCATCCCGCCCGCGACCTCGCCCGCGGCGAAGAGGCCGGGCACGCCGGTGGCGGCCGCGGTGTCCGGGTCGACGTCCACCCCGCCCATCACGTAGTGACAGGTGGGGCCCACCTCCATGGGCTCGGCGGTGATGTCGACGTCAGCGAGCTCCTTGAACTGGTGGTGCATCGAGGGCAGCCGCCGCTTGATGACCTCGGGGGACATCCGGGTGGAGACGTCGAGGAAGACCCCGCCGTGCGGGGAGCCCCGGCCCGCCTTCACCTCGGCGTTGATGGCGCGGGCCACCTCGTCGCGGGGGAGCAGCTCGGGCGGGCGGCGGTTGTGGTCCGGATCCTCGTACCAGCGGTCGGCCTCGTCCTCGGACTGGGCGTACTTCTCCTTGAAGACGTCCGGGATGTAGTCGAACATGAACCGCTTGCCCTCGCTGTTGCGCAGCACCCCGCCGTCGCCGCGCACCGACTCGGTGACCAGGATCCCCTTCACCGAGGGCGGCCAGACCATACCGGTCGGGTGGAACTGCACGAACTCCATGTTGATCAGCGGGGCGCCCGCGAGCAGCGCCAGCGCGTGGCCGTCGCCGGTGTACTCCCAGGAGTTGGAGGTCACCTTGAAGGACTTGCCGATACCGCCGGTGGCCAGCACCACGGCCGGGGCCTCCAGGGCGAAGAAACGGCCCGATTCGCGCTCGTAGCCGAAGACCCCGGCGACCCGGTCGCCGTCCTTGACGATCCGGGTGACCGTGCACTCCTGGAAGATCTTCAGCCGGGACTCGTAGTCGCCGGTGGCGGCCTTGTCCTCCTGCTGGAGGGAGACGATCTTCTGCTGGAGGGTGCGGATCAGCTCCAGGCCGGTGCGGTCCCCGACATGGGCGAGGCGGGGGTACTCATGGCCGCCGAAGTTCCGCTGGGAGATCTTGCCCTCCGGGGTGCGGTCGAAGAGCGCGCCCCAGGTCTCCAGCTCCCAGACCCGGTCCGGGGCCTCCTGGGCGTGCAGCTCGGCCATCCGCCAGTGGTTGAGGAACTTGCCCCCGCGCATGGTGTCGCGGAAGTGCACCTGCCAGTTGTCGCGCTCGTTGACGTTGCCCATGCTGGCGGCGATGCCGCCCTCGGCCATCACCGTATGGGCCTTGCCGAACAGCGACTTGCAGATGACGGCGCAGCGCATGCCCTGCTCGCGGGCCTCGATCGCGGCACGCAGCCCGGCGCCGCCCGCGCCGATCACGACCACGTCCCACGCCTGCCGCTCGACTTGCGTCATCGATGAGCACCTCTCCTAGAAAAAGCGGGGATCGTCGAAGGCACCGCTCGCCACCAGATAGACGTAGAAGTCCGCGACGGCGACGCTGATGAGAGAGGCCCAGGCGAGCTGCATATGGCGCATGTTGAGCTCGCTGACCCAGCCCCAGAGCCGATAGCGCACCGGATGCCGGGAGAAGTGCTTCAGCCGGCCGCCGACGATGTGGCGGCAGGAGTGGCAGGAGAGGGTGTACGCCCAGATCAGCACGATGTTGACGAGCAGCACCAGGGTGCCCAGGCCCATATGGCCCCAGCGGCCGTGCTCGTCCCGGAAGCCGAGCACGGTGTCGTAGGTGAGGATCCCCGCGACGATCACCGCGAAGTAGAAGAAGTAGCGGTGGATGTTCTGCAGGATCAGCGGGAAGCGGGTCTCGCCGGTGTACTTGGCGCGCGGCTCGGCGACCGCGCAGGCGGGTGGTGAGGCCCAGAAGCCCCGGTAATACGCCTTGCGGTAGTAGTAGCAGGTGAGCCGGAACCCCAGCGGGAAGATCAGGATCAGCAGCGCCGGGGACAGGCCCCACCACGCGCCGAAGATCTCCCAGTTGGCGCCGCCCTTCATGGGCACGCAGTTCTGGGCGATGCAGGGCGAGTAGAAGGGGGAGACGTACGGCTCGGCGTAGTAGTCGTCCCCCGCGAAGGCCCGCCAGGTCGAGTAGACGATGAACGCGAACAGTCCGGCGGCGGTGATGGCGGGGGAGAGCCACCAGCGGTCGCTGCGCAGATGGCGGCCGGGGATGGCGGCGCGCGAGGGGCTGTGCACGCCGTGCGGGGCCGTGCGGGAGTCTGCGGGTGCGGGCGTGGTGGCTTGCGGGTCGGTGCCTGTGGCCAAGGGGAACTCCGCGGTGGAGTGGTGTGGGGGGACGGTGGGGACGCACCCCGTGACGGGAGGCGCGCCGGGCCGTCCCTAGGGCGCGTGGCGATCGCGCGCGCCGAGGCCCTCGTCGTCGACGTCCGACCACAGCGCACTGTTGTACGGGGCGTCGGGGACCGGAACCATTTCGGGGCGTGATCGCTCCACGGGAGCCGTCTCGCGCAGCAGGGCGAGGCTCTCGCGCAGGTGGTCCGCGTCGGTGCGGACCCGGCGTATCTCCAGCCCGCCGGCGCCCACCCGCTGCTCCAGCCGGGAGACGGAACGGACCAGGTCATCGAGACAGCGTTGGACGGCCGTCAAGTCGTCGTTCAAGGACATGACTTGCCCTCACTTCCGCGGTTGCGGTTGGCGACGCTCATGCGACAGCGAGTGTTACGCGCCACGGTCGTGGTTGTGAAGGGATCTGTCGCGATTGGCGGAGCCACCGGCGGGATTCCGCCGCCGCGCACCGGATCGCGCGCCCGCCGCATTGACCCGGGCGGGTGATCCTTTCCCCTCATGGCCGTCTCCATGGCCGTCTCGACGTGCTGTCCCATGAACCGTCGCTTTGAGTGAGGAGTATATGCGATCAGCGTCACACTATGCCAAATGCGCATATATCCGTCACCTTGCGGAGGTACGAGCCATGCCCATCACCAAGCGCCGCCGCGCCATGCTGCTCGCCGCGGGAGTGATGCTGCCGCTGCCCGTACTGACCGGCTGCAGCTCGGACGACGACGGCCCGCCGCCGCGCGCCGCCTGGGACATCGCCTCCGCACCCCGCTCCGGGACCGCCGGCACCGGGACCCTGCGCTGGGCCCTGGACGCGGCGCCCACCACGCTCAACGCCTTCTCGAAGACCGCGGACACGGGCACCCAGCGGATCGCGGGCGCCGTGCTGCCCGCCCTCTACACCCTCGACGCCCGGGGTCGGCCCCAGCGCAACGGCGACTATCTGACCTCCGCCGACGTCACCTCGACCGACCCCAAGCAGGTCGTGGTCTTCAAGCTCAACCCCAAGGCGGTGTGGAGCGACGGGCGCCCGATCGGCGCGGAGGACTTCCAGGCCCAGTGGAAGGCGCTGCGCGGCACCGACGAGAAGTACGGGACGGCGCGGAACGCCGGATACGACCGGATCGCCAAGGTCGAGCCCGGGGACAAGGAACACGAGGTCAAGGTCACCTTCGCCAAGCCGTACACCGACTGGCGCTCGCTGTTCACGCCGCTGTACCCGAAGAGCGTGATGGGCAACCCGGCGGTCTTCACCGCGGCGGCGAGCAAGGGGCTCGCGGTCGGCGCCGGGCCCTTCATGGTCCGCCGGGTCACGGACTCCGAGGTCACGCTCGTCCGCAACCCCCGCTGGTGGGGCGACCGGGCGCGGCTGAGCCGGGTGGTCTTCAAGGCGGTCCCGGCCGAGAAACGGGCCGAGGCGCTGATGGCCGGGCGGCTGGACCTGGCCGAGGTGGACCGGACCACCGCCCGGCGCATCCAGGCCACCGCCCCGGGCAAGCAGGCCGCGGGCGCCAAGCGGGGCTCCTCGGCCCCGGGCAAGGCGGGTGCGCCGGAGGCGTCGGCGGGCGGGCGGGAGACGTCGACCGGCGGGCGGGAGACGGCCTCCGGCGGGCGGGAGGCGGACGAGGCGACGCGGACCGGAGCGGGGCGGGAAGCGGCGGGAGCCGAGGGAGCCGAGGGAGCCGAGGGAGTGGCCACCGGCGACGCCGACAAGAACCGCTCACGGACGACTCGGGCGCTGAGCAGGTTCACCCTGCGCAAGGCCCTGGGCCCGGCCTACACCCAGCTCGCCCTCAACGGCACCAAGGGCCCGCTCGCCGATGAGCGGGTGCGCCGCGCGGTGGCCCGCGCGATCGACCGGAAGGCCCTGGCCAAGCTGGTGCTCAAGCCGATGGGGCTGCCGTCCGAACCGCTCGGCAACCATCTGCTGATGGCGGGCCAGCCGGGCTACAAGGACCACAGCGGCGCCCTCGGCGACCCGGACACCAACGCCGCGCAGTCGCTGCTCGCCGACGCGGGCTGGCGGGCGGGCGGCACCGGCCGGCAGAAGGCGCTGGACGGCAAGACGGACGACCGGGGCAGGCGGCAGAGCGACCCGACCGCCACCGCGACCGAGAGCGCCACGGACGGGGCCACGGACGCGGCCACCGACAGCGCCACGGACTCCGCCACCGACAGCGCCTCCGGTGCCTCCCCCGCGGCCGGTGACGCCGGGCGGTCCGGACGGCTCCGGGAGACGGCGGTCGTACGGAAGAAGGGCCGGCCGCTGGTGCTGCGCTTCGTCCTCCCCGACGACCGGACCGCCGCCCAGCTGGGCACGGTCGGTGAGCGCATCGCGCGGATGCTGGAGAAGATCGGCGTCCGGACCGAGATCACCAAGGTCTCCGGCGAGAGCTACTTCCGGGACCACATCGCCACCGGCGACTACGACCTGGCCCTGTACTCCTGGCCCGCCTCCGCCTACCCGGCCACCGACGCCCGTCCCATCTACGCCAAGCCGCAGCCCGCCGCCGACGGCTCCCTGGTGGTCGAGCAGAACTACACCCGGGTGGGCACCGACCAGATCGACCAGCTCTTCGACCAGGCGCTCTCCGAGCTGGACGGCGGCGCCTCGCGCTCCCTGGTCAGCCGGGCGGACGCCCGGATCTGGGCGGCGGCCGGATCGATTCCGCTCTACCAGCGACCTCAGCTGATCGCGATGCGCAAGGGCTTGGTCAACGCGGGCGCCTTCGGCTTCGCGACCCCCCGCTACCAGGACATCGGCTTCCGCCGCTGAGCGCTCCGCTGGAAGTGCCGCGAGGCGTCGTCGGCCGTCTGCGGCGCCGTCGTGGCTGGTCCCACGCGGCGGAGCCGCACATCGACACAGCCCCGCGCCCCTTCGGGGCGTTGCCGAACCAGAGCGGACTTCCTCCGACCTGCTGAGGCCGCGCCCGACGGGCGGCGACGCCTACGGCGGGCCTCCCCCACCCCGCCCCTCCCCGAAACTGGTGCTCCGCCCCAGACCCCGCGCGGGGGGTGTGCCTCAGG
The DNA here is from genome assembly GCF_014712245.1 of Streptomyces sp. 5-10. NCBI lineage: Bacteria > Bacillati > Actinomycetota > Actinomycetes > Kitasatosporales > Streptomycetaceae > Streptomyces > Streptomyces sp. 5-10. The sequence goes on along the minus strand of NZ_JACVYG010000029.1, from coordinate 75,090 downwards.
CTCCGGGGCGGGGGGTGTGTCTCAGGGCCCGGGCTGGGGGGTGTGTCTCAGGCCCCGGGCTGGGGGGTGTGTCTCAGGGCCCGGGCTGGGGGGTGTGTCTCAGGTCCCGGGTGGGGGTTTGTGCCTCAGGCCCCGCGTGGGGGTTGTGCCTCAGGTCCCGCGTGGGGGGTGTGCTTCAGGCCCCGGGTGGGGGTGCGTCTCAGGGCCCGCGCGGGGGGTGTGCCCCTGATCCCGGCCTGGGGGTGTGCCCCAGGTCCCGGGCTGGGGGTGTGCCCCTGGCCCCGGATTGGTGTGTGCCCCAGGCCCCCGGGCTCGGGGGCACGTGCCAGGCTCCGGGCTGGGGTTCCTGATCCTGGATCGGCCCCAGGCCCCCGGGCTGGGGGGTGCGTCCCTGATCCCGGGCTGGGTGTGCCCCAGGTCCCGGGCGGGGGGTGTGCCCCTGATCCCGGGCCTGGGGGTGTGCCCCAGATCCCGGGCTGGGGGTGTGCCCCTGGCCCCGGATTGGTGTGTGCCCCAGGCCCCCGGGCCCGGGGGCACGTGCCAGGCTCCGGGCTGGGGTTCCTGATCCTGGATCGGCCCCAGGCCCCCGGGCTGGGGGGTGCGTCCCTGATCCCGGGCTGGGTGTGCCCCAGGTCCCGGGCGGGGGGTGTGCCCCTGATCCCGGGCCTGGGGGTGTGCCCCAGATCCCGGGCTGGGGGTGTGCCCCTGGCCCCGGATTGGTGTGTGCCCCAGGCCCCCGGGCCCGGGGGCACGTGCCAGGCTCCGGGCTGGGGTTCCTGATCCTGGATCGGCCCCAGGCCCCCGGGCCGGGGGGTACGTCCCTGATCCCGGGCTGGGTTGCGCCCCAGATCCCGGGCGGGGGTTGTGCCCCTGGCCCGGGATCGGGGCTGCGCCCCACGCTCCGGGCCGGGGCTGCGCCCCAGGTCTCCGAACCGGTGCCCTGCTCCGAGCCCCAGACCGAGGCTTCGTGTCAGACCCCCCAGGCCCCCGAGGCGGAGCTGTGCCCCTTCCCTCCCGTCCGGGCTCTGCCCCGGGCCGCGGACCCGTGCTTCGCCCCTTCCCGCGGCATCGATATGCGGCTCCGCCGCGCAGCGGGGTCCAGGGGCGGAGCCCTTGGTATCGGGAAGGGGCGGGGACGGGGAAAGATCCGCCCGCAGGCGCAGCCGCCCGCGGTGCCGCCGGGCGCGGCGATCGGCGCAGGACAGGCCGCGGGAGGGGCCACGAGACGGGCTGCGGCATTCGTCCTCGCGCCGTCCCCGTACCATGGGGGTGAGGCCGAGGCGTGATCAGCCCGGCGGAAGGCGCGCCGCCCAAGGAGCGCGCCGCCACCCAACAACCGGGAGAAGCGCGCTTTCATGCCCACGCGCCACGACATTCGTAACGTCGCCATCGTCGCCCACGTCGACCACGGTAAGACGACCCTCGTCGACGCCATGCTCAAGCAGGCGGGCGCGTTCGCCGCCCACCAGCAGGTGGACGACCGGGTCATGGACTCCAACGACCTGGAGCGCGAGAAGGGCATCACCATTCTCGCGAAGAACACCGCCGTGAAGTACCACCCGGCGGACGGCGGCGACCCCGTCACCATCAACATCATCGACACCCCCGGCCACGCCGACTTCGGCGGTGAGGTCGAGCGCGGTCTGTCCATGGTCGACGCGGTGGTCCTGCTGGTGGACGCCTCCGAGGGCCCGCTGCCGCAGACCCGCTTCGTGCTGCGCAAGGCGCTCCAGGCCAAGCTGCCGGTGATCCTGTGCATCAACAAGACGGACCGCCCGGACTCCCGGATCGACGAGGTCGTCAACGAGGCGTACGACCTCTTCCTGGACCTGGACGCGACCGAGGAGCAGATCGAGTTCCCGATCGTCTACGCCTGCGCCCGTGACGGCGTGGCCTCGCTGACCAAGCCGGAGGACGGCACCGTCCCGGCCGACAGCGACAGCCTCCAGCCGTTCTTCTCCACCCTGCTGGAGACCGTCCCGGCCCCCGAGTACGATGCGACCGCGCCGCTCCAGGCCCATGTCACCAACCTGGACGCGGACAACTTCCTCGGCCGTATCGCGCTGCTCCGGGTCGAGCAGGGCGAGCTGAAGAAGGGGCAGACGGTCGCGTGGATCAAGCGCGACGGCACCATCTCCAACGTCCGGATCACCGAACTGCTGATGACCGAGGCGCTCACCCGCAAGCCCGCCGAGGTGGCGGGCCCCGGTGACATCTGCGCGGTCGCGGGCATCCCGGACATCATGATCGGCGAGACCCTGGCCGACCCGGAGAACCCGATCGCGCTGCCGCTGATCACCGTCGACGAGCCCGCGATCTCGATGACCATCGGCACCAACACCTCCCCGCTGGTCGGCCGCGGCCCCGGCGGCAAGGGCGCCGACAAGTCCGCCGTGAAGGACCGCAAGGTCACCGCGCGGCTGGTCAAGGACCGGCTCGAGCGAGAGCTGATCGGCAACGTCTCGCTGCGCGTGCTGCCCACCGACCGCCCGGACGCCTGGGAGGTGCAGGGCCGCGGCGAGCTGGCGCTGGCGATCCTGGTGGAGACCATGCGCCGGGAGGGCTTCGAGCTCACCGTCGGCAAGCCGCAGGTGGTCACCCGCGAGGTCGACGGCAAGGTCCACGAGCCGATCGAGCGCATCACCATCGATGTGCCCGAGGAGCACATGGGCGCGGTCACCCAGCTCATGGGCACCCGCAAGGGCCGGATGGACAACATGTCCAACCACGGCTCCGGTTGGGTCCGCATGGAGTTCATCGTCCCCTCCCGCGGTCTGATCGGCTTCCGCACCGAGTTCCTGACCGCGACCCGCGGCACCGGTATCGCCCACTCCATCCACGAGGGCCACGAGCCGTGGTTCGGCGAGCTGAAGACCCGTAACAACGGCTCGCTGGTGGCCGACCGCTCGGGCGCGGTGACCGCCTTCGCGATGACCAACCTCCAGGAGCGCGGGGTGCTGTTCGTCTCGCCGGGCACCGAGGTGTACGAGGGCATGATCGTCGGCGAGAACTCCCGCTCCGACGACATGGACGTCAACATCACCAAGGAGAAGAAGCTCACCAACATGCGGTCCTCCACCGCGGATGTGACCGAGTCTCTGGTCCCGCCGCGGCTGCTCTCGCTCGAGCAGTCCCTGGAGTTCTGCCGCGACGACGAGTGCGTCGAGGTGACGCCGGAGACGGTGCGGATCCGCAAGGTGGTGCTGGACCAGAAGGAGCGCGCCCGCACCGCCGCCCGCGCCAAGCGCTGACCCGCCCGCACGGGGCGCGGGCCCGCCCGGGCGCGGGGCGCTGAGGCTCGCGCCCGGGCGCCGAGCGCTGACGCTCACCTCAGGGCGCCCGGCGCCGGGGCCCGCTCCGGACGCCGATGCGCACGACCGCGCCAATGCGCACCACCGCACCACCGCACCACCGCGCCAATGCGCACCACCGCGCCGATCACGGAGCGTAGGCGCCCCACCGTGCCTCGGTGAGCTGCCCACGGCCCGGATCCACCGCTTCCGCGGCGGCGGTCCGGGCCGTTGCCATGTCAGCAACGTGCCAGTCAAACGGTTATCCGGATCTCCCTGTCCGAATATCGGCGTCCGAGCTCCGCATGATGTGTTAACAGTCCGTTTCGCGTGTGTCTGTCTGGGGCAGTTTTGTCCGGATTTCAAAGCTCCGCGCGTAGATGCTGTGACCAAAGCGAGACCCATAAGGTGTGGTTTAAGGGCCGGACGTGCTCAATCATGGGGTCCATTGAGCTCGGGTCAATGGGTCACACGCTGTGGGGAGCGCGGACCTACGAGCGCATCTGGGGGGTTCCGGTCCCTTTCGCTGTCAGGGGTGTCAGCGTGTCTCCGGGCGCCCCCTCTCGTAGTGACAGTGGACTCCTGAGGAGGCAAACCCATGCGCGGTGCCAAGAGCGCCAAGTGGGTCGCGTTGGCGGCGGTCGTGGCGCTGGCCGCGACCGCCTGCGGTGGCAACGACAGCGACAGCGGCAGCAATGACATGAACAAGGGCACGGCGGACCCGAATGGGATACTCACCGCCCAGCTGAGCGAGCCGCAGAACCCGCTGCAGCCGGCGAACGCCAAGGAGAGCCAGGGCAGCCGGGTGCTCCGCACGATCTTCTCGGGTCTGGTGGACTACGAGCCGGGCACCGGCAAGCTGGTGTACGTCAACGCCGAGTCCGTCACCCCCAACAAGGACTCCTCCGTCTGGACCGTCAAGCTCAAGCCGGGCTGGAAGTTCCACAACGGCGAGACCGTGACCGCCAAGTCCTACGTGGACTCCTGGAACTGGTCGGCCAACGTCACGAACAACCAGACCAACTCCAGCTGGTTCCAGGACATCAAGGGCTACTCCGACGTCCACCCGGACAAGGGCAAGCCCAAGTCCGACAAGATGTCCGGCCTGAAGGTCGTCAACGACAACGAGTTCAAGGTCGAGCTCAACAGCCCGGTCTCGTACTTCGCCTACAAGCTGGGCTACGACGTGTGGGCCCCGCTGCCCACGGGCTTCTTCAAGGACCCCAAGGCCTTCGGTGAGAAGCCGGTCGGCAACGGTCCCTACAAGTTCGTCTCCTGGGACCACAAGAAGATGATCAAGGTCCGCAAGTTCGACGGCTACAAGGGCCCGAACAAGGCCAAGAACGGCGGCATCGACTTCAAGAACTACACCACCGCCGACGCCGCCTACTCGGACCTGCGCTCCAACAACCTCGACTGGATCGAGCAGGTCCCGACCACCGCGCTGACCAACTACAAGTCCGACCTGGGCAAGCGCGCGATCGACGAGGAGTACTCGGCGGTCCAGTCGATCGTCCCGGCCTTCTACACCAAGCAGTTCAAGGACATCGACCCCAAGGTCATCCAGGGTCTGTCCATGGCGATCGACCGCGACACGATCACCAAGACCGTGCTCCACGGCTCCCGCACCCCGGCCGACAGCTATGTCGCCCGCGGCGTGCTCGGCTACAAGGCCGGCGCGCTCAAGGAGCAGGTCACCTACGACCCGGCCAAGGCCAAGGCCCTCATCAAGGAGGGCGGCGGGGTCCCGGGCAACAAGATCTCGATCCAGTACAACGCCGACCAGGACCACAAGCCCTGGGTGGACGCGGTCTGCAACAGCATCCGCAAGGCCACCGGCGTCGACTGCGTCGGCGACTCCAAGCCCGACTTCCAGGCCGACCTGAACGCGCGTGACAAGCACCAGGTCAAGTCCATGTACCGCGGTGGCTGGGTGCTCGACTACCCGGTCAACTCGAACTTCATGAGGGACCTCTACGGCTCCAAGGCGGCCGGTAACACCAGCGGTTACGCCAACAAGCAGTTCGACGAGCTCGCCAACAAGGCCGACAAGGCCGCCACCCTCGACGAGACCGTGAAGCTCTACCAGCAGGCGGAGCAGGTCCTCGCGAAGGACATGCCGGCGATCCCGCTGTGGTTCTACAAGGTCAACAGCGGCCAGTCCAACAAGGTCCTGGGGAAGATCCCCTACGGCCAGGACGGCGACCCCATCTTCACCGACGTCCAGGTGAAGAAGAAGTAATCATCGGGACCGCCGGCCGGTGCCGCCGCTTCTCCCAACCGGGGAGCGGCGGCACCGGCCCGCAGGCGTGAGGCCCGCAGCTCATCCCCCCACCCGCGTGGCGCAGACGAGACGTGGCCTCCGCCGCCCCCCAACGGCATGGAGGCATGATGGGGCGCTATGTCGCCAGGCGACTGCTCCAGATGATCCCGGTCTTCATCGGGACTACTCTGATTATTTTCCTCATGGTCCACGTACTGCCCGGTGACCCCATCCGGGCGATGTGGGGCGACAAGGCAGCGGACCCCGCGCAGGTCGCGTCTCTCCGCCATGAGTTCGGGTTGGACCAGCCCCTGTGGAAGCAGTACATCGACTACATGGTCGACCTCTTCAAGGGAGACTTCGGCAAGACCTTCGGCGGCCGTCCGGTCTCCGAGGAAATGGGGATGGCCTTCCCGGTGACCCTCCGCCTCGCCGCGGTGGCCCTCACCATCGAGATCATCGTCGGCATCGGGCTCGGCGCCTGGGCCGGCCTCAAGGCGGGCCGCGCCGTGGACACCGGCGTCCTGATCTTCACGCTGATCGTCATCTCGATGCCGGTCTTCGTCCTCGGCTACCTCGCCCGGTTCATCTTCGCCGACGAGCTCGGCTGGCTGCCGCCGAACGTCCAGGACTCGATGGACCTCCAGCAGCTCCTGCTGCCCGGATTCGTCCTCGCGATGCTCTCCATGGCGTACGTGGCCCGGCTGACCCGGACCACCTTCGCGGAGAACCTGCGCGCCGACTACATGCGCACCGCGCTCGCCAAGGGGCTGCCGCGCCGCCGGATCGTCGGCGTCCACCTGCTGCGCAACTCGCTGATCCCGGTGGTCACCTTCCTCGGCACCGACGTCGGCGCGCTGGTCGGCGGCGCGGTGGTCACCGAGGGCATCTTCAACGTCCAGGGCGTCGGCAACCTGCTCTTCAAGGCGCTCGGGCAGCGTGAGGGCAGCACCATCGTCGGGGTCGTGACCATCTTCGTCCTCGTCATTCTCGTGATCAACCTGCTCGTCGACCTGCTGTACGCGGTCCTGGACCCGAGGATCCGGTATGCCTGACATGACCAAATCCCAGTCCGGCGGCACGGCGGTCGACACGGCAGCCGACGCCGGGCCCGTGCAGGCCGCCGCGGACGCCGCCCTGGCCCCCGGCGATGTCTCCCAGGGCAAGCCGCGCTCGCTCTGGGGCGACGCCTGGTACGAACTGCGCCACCGGCCGCTGTTCTGGGTCTCGGCGGTGCTGCTCGTGCTGCTGCTGGCCATCGCGGCGTTCCCCGGCTTGTTCACCGGGGCCAACCCGCGCAACGGCGATCTGACCAACCACTTCCTGACCAAGCCCGAGCTGACCCACTTCTTCCAGGCCGACTGGTTCGGCTACGACGGCCAGGGCCGCTCCATCTACGCCCGGGTCATCTACGGCACCCGCGCCTCGATCATGGTCGGCGTCGGTGTGACCGCGGTGGTGACCCTCGTCGGCGGTCTGCTGGGCATGGTGGCCGGGTACTTCGGCGGCTGGATCGACTCGATCATCTCCCGGATCGTCGACATCTTCTTCGGTCTGCCGTTCCTGCTCGGCTCGATGGTCGTGCTGAACGCGTTCACCGAGCGCAAGGTGTACGTGGTGATCGCGGCCCTGGCCTTCCTCGGCTGGACCACCATCGCCCGGGTGATGCGCAGTTCGGTGATCACCGCCAAGCAGGCGGACTACGTCACCGCGGCGCGGGCGCTCGGCGCCGGAACCGGCCGGATCCTCTTCCGGCACGTCCTGCCGAACGCGCTGGCCCCCACCATCGTGGTCGCGACCATCGCGCTCGGCGCCTACATCTCCGCCGAGGCCACGCTGTCCTTCCTCGGCCTCGGCCTCGCCGACCCCACCATCTCGTGGGGCATCGACATCTCCGACGCCAAGGACGCCATCCGGGACAACCCGCATGTGATGCTGTTCCCGGCCGGAATGCTGAGCCTCACGGTCTTCGCATTCATCACGCTCGGCGACGCGGTGCGCGACGCCCTCGACCCCAAGCTGCGCTGAGGAGGGCGTACGTGACCACCATCGAGAAGACCGCGGACGACGCCGTCCGCGAGGGCGCCGGAGACGACGGCACCCCGCTGCTGGAAGTCCGCGACCTGCACGTGGAGTTCCACACCCGGGACGGTGTCGCCAAGGCCGTCAACGGCGTCAACTACAGCGTGCGCGCCGGTGAGACGCTCGCCGTCCTCGGCGAGTCCGGCTCCGGCAAGTCGGTGACCGCCCAGGCGATCATGGGCATCCTCGACATGCCGCCCGGGAGGATCCCGCAGGGGCAGATCCTGTTCCGGGGCGAGGACATGCTCACCATGTCGGGCGAGGAGCGCCGGAAGATCCGCGGCCGCAAGATCGCCATGATCTTCCAGGACGCGCTCTCGGCGCTGAACCCGGTGCTCTCCGTGGGCTATCAGCTCGGCGAGATGTTCCGGGTCCACCAGGGCCTGTCCAAGAAGGAGGCCAAGGCCAAGGCCATCGAGCTGATGGACCGGGTCCGCATTCCGGCCGCCAAGGAGCGGGTGAACGACTATCCGCACCAGTTCTCCGGCGGTATGCGCCAGCGCATCATGATCGCCATGGCGATGGCGCTGGAGCCGGACCTGATCATCGCCGACGAGCCGACCACGGCGCTCGACGTGACCGTCCAGGCCCAGGTGATGGACCTGCTCGCGGAGCTCCAGCGCGAGTACCACATGGGGCTGATCCTGATCACCCATGACCTGGGTGTGGTGGCGGACGTCGCCGACAAGATCGCCGTGATGTACGCGGGCCGGATCGTCGAGACCGCCCCCGTGCACGAGCTCTACAAGCGCCCGGCCCACCCCTACACCCGGGGTCTGCTGGACTCCATCCCGCGCCTGGACCGCAAGGGCCAGGAGCTCTACGCGATCAAGGGGCTGCCGCCCAATCTGCTCAAGATCCCCACGGGCTGCGCCTTCAACCCGCGCTGCCCCAAGGCGGAGGACATCTGCCGTACTGACGTCCCCGCCCTGGTGCCGGTCACCGAGCAGGACGGCACGGAGCTGCCGGGCCGCGGCAGCGCCTGCCACTTCTGGAAGGAGACCCTCCATGGCTGACGCCGAGAAGAACGAGAAGGCCATGGAACCGGCCGCGGACGCCACCCCCAACGTCACCGAGGTGGAGACGGTCGAGGCGGCCACCGAGGACGAGGCGGTCGCCGCGATCGAGGCCAAGGTCGACCGCGGCGAGCCGATCCTCCAGGTGCGCAATCTGGTCAAGCACTTCCCGCTGACCCAGGGCATCCTCTTCAAGCGGCAGATCGGCGCCGTCAAGGCGGTCGACGGCATCTCCTTCGACCTCTACCAGGGCGAGACCCTCGGCATCGTCGGCGAGTCCGGCTGTGGCAAGTCCACCGTCGCCAAGCTGCTGATGACCCTGGAGACCGCCACCGCGGGCGAGGTCTTCTACAAGGGCCAGGACATCACCAAGCTGTCGGGCCGCGCGCTGCGGGCCGTACGCCGCAACATCCAGATGGTGTTCCAGGACCCGTACACCTCGCTCAACCCGCGGATGACGGTGGGCGACATCATCGGGGAGCCGTTCGAGATCCACCCCGAGGTGGCCCCGAAGGGCGACCGCCGCCGCAAGGTCCAGGAACTCCTGGACGTGGTGGGGTTGAACCCGGAGTACATCAACCGCTACCCCCACCAGTTCTCCGGCGGCCAGCGCCAGCGCATCGGCATCGCGCGCGGCCTCGCCCTCAACCCGGAGATCATCATCTGCGACGAGCCGGTCTCCGCGCTCGACGTCTCCGTCCAGGCACAGGTCATCAACCTGATGGAGGGGCTGCAGGACGAGTTCAACCTGTCCTACATCTTCATCGCCCACGACCTGTCCATCGTCCGGCACATCTCCGACCGGGTCGGCGTGATGTACCTGGGCAAGATGGCCGAGATCGGCTCCGACACCGAGATCTACGACCACCCGACGCACCCCTACACCCAGGCGCTGCTGTCGGCCGTCCCGGTCCCGGACCCGGAGTCGCGCGAGGGCCGGACACGCATCATCCTCACCGGCGACGTCCCCTCCCCGGCCAACCCGCCCTCCGGCTGCCGCTTCCGCACCCGCTGCTGGAAGGCCGAGGACAAGTGCGCCAAGGAGGTCCCCCTCCTCGCCATCCCCGAGCGCTTCACCGGCACGGATTCGCCGGCGGCGCACGAGTCGGCGTGCCACTTCGCGGAGGAGAAGGACGTGGTCCACGCCTAGCGCCACCGCGCGGGCCGCAGTGTGAACGACGAGGGCCGCCCGGACCGTGATCCCCACGGTCCGGGCGGCCCTCGTCGTCGTTCAGGCTGCGACCTCGCGACGCGCGGCGTCCAACCGAGCCCGTTCGGGATCGCGCCGCAGCGCGACGAATACGTCCCGCCGGTACGCCAGCAATGCTTCGGCTTCGATCAACGGTCATCCAAGGTGGTGGGGAAGCGCGGTGGGCGGGTTCAGCGTGAACCATACGGCCTTGCCGGTGACGCCCGCGTCCTTGTCGGTGTAGTCGTGCACGCCCCAGGTGTCGGAACACGACTCGACGAGCGTGAGCCCGCGCCCGCTCTCGTCCTCGGCGGCGGCCGCCCCCGGCTGCGGCAGTCCGCACCCGGAGTCCCACACGGTGACCCGGAAGTCGGACGGCGACGGCTCCCAGTCCATGCTGACGTACGCGTCGGTGGTGGTGTTCCGGTACGCGTTGGTGACCAGCTCCGACACGAGCAGTTCGGCCGTGTCGACGATGCAGTCGAGCCGCGCCGCCCTGAGGATGTGACGGATGGTGGCCCGTACGACGCCCACGGCGCGTGGGTCGTGGGGGATGAACAGGCCGTAGGACCAGGGCTCTTCGGGCGTGCGCATGGGGCAGCCTCCAGGTGAGTGCCTTCTGTGACTGGCGCCATACGTAAGGTAGCGGCTGCGGGGTTACAACTACAACCTGTGGCCTGAGGTGTGATAGCGGAGTGGACGCATCCAGGCACGGTACGCAACACTCGCCTCCCGGAGAGGGGAGTTCACATGGGGCTGAGAGCGAATCCCACCTACCGGCAGCGCCGGTTCGGCGCGGAAGTGCGCAAGCTGCGCGAGCGAGCTGGGCTGACCGTCGGGGAGGCCGCGCGCCTGATGGAGATGCACAGTCCGCATCTGAGTAACGTCGAGGCGGGGCGCACGAGCCTGTCGGCCGAACGGCTCGACATGCTCGCGCACGAAGTGGAGGGTACAACTGCAACCTTCTTGGCCGCCCTGCAGACGATGGGGCAGGAGTCCGGACGCGGTTGGTGGAGTGACTACCGCAAGGTGCTCGGGGCGTCTCACGTGGACCTCGCAGAGCAGGAGTCCGGGGCTCAGGCCCTGTGCAATTACGAGCTGCTGTTCATTCCCGGACTCCTCCAGACCCGGGAATACGCTACGGCGGTCCACGGCAGCGGCTTCTCGGAAGCCGTACGCGAAGTGCAGGACCGGGCGATCGAGTTCAGGCTGCGGCGCCAATTGGTTCTGTCGGGCGAGCGGCCTCCCCGCTTTCACGCCATCGTCCACGAGGCGGCACTGCGTGTCCTCTATGGAGGCCGCACGGTGATGCGCGATCAGCTACTGCGGCTCATCCAGGCATCGCGGCTGCCGAACGTCACCATCCAGATCGTGCCCATCGACAACGAGGGAAGCGCGGCCTTCAGCCACCCCTTCATGGTGATCGAACCGAGCGTGGTGGAGTTGAGTACAGTGCTCGTGGACCAGTTCGGCGGATCGGAGTTCCTTGACGATCTGGACGCGGTCACCGACTATCGGCAATCCTTCCAACGGCTGAGCGAGCTGGCCTTGCCGTCCATCGATGCCGAAGCCGCCCCGGAGGCCCGGACCGGGAAAGATTCGCTCGGACTCCTCCAGCACATCCTGTACCCCCTGCTCTAGGAGAAGGCCCGAATGTCTCCCCTTCAGTGGCGCAAGTCCAGCTTCAGCACCGGCGATGCGGCCAACTGCGTGGAACTCGCCGCCGATTCCACCGGCCGCCCCCACCTCCGCGAGAGCGACGACCCGGAGGTCGTCATATCCACGACTCCCGCCGCGCTCCGCGCGTTCCTGCGGGCCGCGAGGGCGGGGACACTGGACCGCCCTTCCGAAAGTGCTTGATCTGGCGCAACTAATTCGTCAAACGTTTTCCGGACGGGTACCCCACCCCCGGCAATCCGGAGTCGGCCCGGCGGTCCGGCGACGGCCTCGACCCCCGGGCACGGGCGCCGCCACCAGCGCTCACCCCCCGAGGCCGGCGCCCGGCGACGGCGCCCCGCCCCCCACCCCCCGACCCATGCTCAATTGCGCCGAAGGCGCGAGACGGCGCCGCGCCGCGCCTCATAGGGTCGTGGCGTGACTGCCGTGCTGGACATCATGCGCTGACCTCCGCGCGCTCCTCCGCGAAGTGGCACGCCGACGCATGAGCAGCCGGGCCCGACAGTCCCGGCGGGACCGTCAGCGTCGGCACTTCCACCGCGCAGCGCTCCTGCGCCTTCCAGCAGCGGGTGCGGAAGCGGCAGCCGGAGGGCGGGGTGGCGGGGGAGGGGACGTCGCCCGTCAGCAGGATGCGGGTCGGGCGGGCGCGCGGCTCCGGGTCCGGGACCGGGACGGCCGACAGCAGGGCCTGGGTGTACGGGTGGGTGGGGTGGTCGTAGATCTCTCGGCCGGTGCCCGTCTCGGCGAAGCGGCCCAGGTACATCACGGCGACCCGGTCGGAGATGTGGCGGACGACCGACAGGTCGTGGGCGATGAAGATGTAGGAGAGGTTGAACTCGTCCTGTAGAGCCTCCATCAGGTTGACCACCTGGGCCTGGACGGAGACGTCCAGCGCCGAGACCGGTTCGTCCGCGACGATGATCTCCGGTCGTAGCGCCAGGCCCCGGGCGATGCCGATGCGCTGGCGCTGGCCGCCGGAGAACTGGTGGGGGTAGCGGTTGATGTGCTCGGGGTTCAACCCCACGACGTCCAGGAGGTCCTGGACCGCCTGCCGCCGGTTGCCCTTCGGGGCCGCCTCGGGGTGGATCTCGAACGGCTCCCCGATGATGTCGCCCACCGTCATCCGCGGGTTGAGCGAGGTGTACGGGTCTTGGAAGACCATCTGGATGTTGCGACGTACGGCGCGCAGCGCGCGGCCCGACAGCCGGGCGATGTCCTCGCCCCGGTAGTGGATCGTCCCGGCGGTCGGCCGCTCCAGACTGACCAGCAGCTTGGCGACGGTGGACTTGCCGCAGCCGGACTCGCCGACGATGCCCAGGGTCTCCCCGCGCCGCAGGGCGAAGGAGACCGTGTCGACCGCCCGGACCGCGCCGATCCGCCGCTTCACCAGCACCCCCCGCGTCAGCGGATAGTGCTTGGCCAGGTCGCGGACCTCCAGGACCGGCCCATCCGGCTCGGGCATGTGCTCAGGCATGCAGCTCCTCCTTCCAGAAGTGGCAGGCGCTGGTCCGTCCGTCGGCCCCGGCGTCCTCCGTCACCTCGTACAGCGGCGGCCGTTCGACGCGGCAGACCTCCTGGGCGCGCGGGCAGCGGGGGTGGAAGGGGCAGCCGGGCGGCAGGGCGAGCGGACTGGGCGGCGCGCCCTTGATCGCGTAGAGCCGCTCGCCCTGATGGTCCACGCGCGGCACGGAGTCCAGCAGCCCGCGGGTGTAGGGGTGGGCCGGGCGGCGGTAGAGGTCGCGTACCGGCGCGGTCTCCACGATCCTCCCCGCGTACATCACGGCGATGGTGTCGGCCACGTCCGCGACCACGCCCAGGTCATGGGTGATGAGGACGAGCCCCATCGCGTACTCCCGGCGCAGCTCCGCGAGCAGGTCCATGACCTGGGCCTGGACGGTGACGTCCAGCGCGGTCGTCGGCTCGTCGGCGATGATCAGGTCCGGCTCCAGCGCCATCGCCATGGCGATCATGATGCGCTGGCGCATCCCGCCGGAGAACTGATGCGGATAGTCCCCGGCCCGCTGCGCCGCCGCCGGGATGCGCACCCGGTCCATCAGCTCGACCGCCCGCCGCCGGGCGTCCTTGCGGGACATCCCGCGGTGCACCTCGTACATCTCGGCGAGCTGGGCGCCCACGGGAAGCACCGGGTTGAGGGCGGAGAGCGCGTCCTGGAAGATCATCGCCATCGCGGCGCCCCGGATCCGGCGGCGCTCCTCCGCGCCCATCGTCAGCAGGTCCCGGCCCTGGAAGAGGACCTGCCCGCCGGTGATCCGGCCGGGCGGGGAGTCGAGGATGCCCATGATCGCGTGGGCGGTCACGGACTTGCCGGACCCCGATTCGCCGAGCACGGCCAGCGTCCGACCGGCGTCGACGGCGTACGAGACACCGCCGACGGCCTCGGCGATCCCGTCCCGGGTGCGGAATTCCACGCGCAGGTCGCGTACGTCCAGCAGGCGGGCCGTCATGGCTGGCGCAGCCATGGCTAGCGCAACTTGGGGTCGAGGGCGTCGCGCACCGCGTCGCCGAGCATGATGAACGCGAGGACCGTGAGGGACAGCGCCCCGGCCGGCCACAGCAGCATGTGCGGGGCGTTGCGGATCTGGGTCGCGGCCGAGGAGATGTCGATCCCCCAGGAGACGGTGGGCGGTTTGAGCCCCACGCCGAGGAACGACAGCGTGGCCTCCAGCGAGATGTAGGTGCCCAGCGCGATGGTCGCGACGACGATCACGGGGGCCACGGCGTTGGGCGCGATATGGCGCAGCAGCGTCCGCCCGCTGCTCGCGCCGAGCACCCGCGCCGCCTGGACGTAGTCGTGCTCCTTGACGGTCACCACCGAGCCGCGCGCGATCCGGGAGATCTGCGGCCAGCCCAGCAGCACGATGAAGCCCACCACCGGCCAGACCGAGCCGCTGGTGACCACCGACAGGAAGACCAGCCCGCCCAGCAGGATCGGGATGCCGAAGAAGACATCGGCGATCCGCGAGAGCAGCGCGTCCCACCAGCCGCCGAAGTACCCGGCGAGCCCGCCCAGGATGCTGCCCAGCAGCGCCGCGCCGAGGGTGGCGCAGATGCCGACGGTGATGGACGCGCGGGCGCCGTAGACCGTGCGGGTGTAGACATCGCGGCCCTGGAGGTCGTAGCCGAAGGGGTGGCCGGGGGCCGGGCCGTCCTGTGCCTTGGCGAGGTCGCCGTGGTACGGGTTTCCGCTCGCGATCAGCTGCGGCCAGATCGCGATCACGACGAGAAAGAGGATGATCAGCGCGGAGACGATGAAGATCGGATTGCGGCGCAGATCGTGCCAGGCGTCGGTCCACAGCCCCCGCCCGGTGGGCGCGGCCGGTCCGCCGGAGCGGCGGCCGGGCTCCCCGCGCCAGGGGTGCGGGAGGCGCCAGGGGCCGCGCCGTGGCCCGCCCTTCAGGCTCTGTGGGCCGGAGGCGGCGGGCTGCATCGGACCGCCGCCGCCCCCGCCGGCCGGTGCGATCGCCTCGGTCATGTCGTAGCGCGTGTCAAAGGGCTCAGGGAAGGGCTCAGGCATACCGGATCCTCGGGTCGAGCACGGCGTAGAGGAGGTCGACGAGCAGATTGGCGAGCAGGAAGACGATCACCAGGATGGTCACGAAGCCGACGACGGTCGGCGAGTTCTGGCGCAGGATGCCCTGGTAGAGCTGGTAGCCCACACCGTGGATGTTGAAGATCCGCTCGGTGACGATGGCCCCGCCCATGAGCGCGCCGATGTCCGTGCCGATGAAGGTCACCACCGGGATCAGCGAGTTGCGCAGCAGATGGCGGGTGACGATCCGGTGGCGCGGCAGCCCCTTGGCCACGGCGGTGCGGACGTAGTCGGCGCGGGCGTTCTCCACGACGGAGGTACGGGTGAGACGGCTGGTGTACGCGAGCGACACCAGCCCCAGCACCACCCCGGGCAGCAGCAGCTCGTCCAGCGGCGCCTCCGGCGAGACCGACGGCCTGGTCCAGCCCCAGCTCACGCCGAACAGATACTGCAGCACCGTGCCGCTGACGAAGGTCGGGACCGAGACCACGACCAGGGTGAGCAGCAGCACCGAGGTGTCAAGGCCCCGGCCCCGGCGCAGCCCGCTGAGGACGCCGAGGGTGACCCCCAGCGCCATCTCGAAGGCGACCGCCACGAGGGTGAGCCGGAGAGTGACCGGGAAAGCGCTTGCCATCAGCTCGGTCACCGGCTGCCCGTTGAAGGCCGTACCGAAGTGCCCGCTGAAGATCTGCCCCATGTAGTGCGCGTACTGCCGCCACAGCGGTTCGTCCAGGTAGAGGTCCTTACGGATCCGGGCGGCGGTGGCGGGGTCGGGCGCCTTGTCGCCGAAGAGCGCGGCCACCGGGTCGCCGAGCGCGTACACCATGAAGAAGATCAGGAACGTGGAGCCGATGAAGACCGGGATCATCTGCAGCAGCCGCCGCAGCGTATAGCGGCCCATGGCTCAGCCGACCCTGATCTGTGAGTAGACCGGCACGCTGAACTGATTGAGCGCCACCTCGCTGAGCCGCTGCGAATAGCCCGCGCTGCCGTTCTGGTACCACAGCGGAATGGCGGGCATCTGCTCGGCGAGGATCTTCTCCGCGGCCCGGAAACCGGCGATGGCCCGGCCGTCGGCGGAGGCCGCGTTGGCCTGGTTGACCAGCCGGTCGAAGCCGGTGTCGCTGAAGTGGCCGTCGTTGGAGGAGGCGCCGGTGTAGTACAGCGGCTGGAGGAAGTTCTGGATCAGCGGATAGTCCATCTGCCAGCCGGCCCGGAACGGCCCGGTCATCTTCTTCCCCGCCATCTTGTTGCGGTAGTCGGCGAAGGTGCCGACCGGTTTGCCGACACAGGCCCGGTCGCTCCGCAGCACGGTGTTGACGCTGTTGCAGACCGCGTCCACCCAGTCCTTGTGGGAGCCGGTGTCGGCGTTGTACGTGATCGTCATCCGGCCGCCGGGCAGCCCGCCGCCCGCCTTGATCAGCTTGCGCGCCCGGACCGGGTCGTAGCGGCAGGCGTCCCCACACAGACCCGGCTGATAGCCGCCCTGGCGGCGCAGCACCGGCGAGGTCCAGTCGGTCGCGGGGGTGCGGGTGCCCTGGAAGATCCGCTCGGTGATCTGCGCGCGGTTGATCGCCATCGAGATGCCCCGGCGGACCTTGGCCCTGGCCGGGCCGCTCCAGGCGCGGTCGTACATCGGGAAGGTGAGGGTCTGGATGATCCCGGCGGGCTGGTTGATGTAGCGGTTGCCGAGATCGGAGCGGACGAACTTCAGCTGCTGAGCCGGGACATCGTCGACCAGATCGAGATTGCCCGCCTGGAGATCGGTGTAGGCGGTGTTGCTATCGGTGTAGACGCGTAGGTCGACGCCTTTGTTACGGGCCTTGTCCGGGCCGGGGTAGCCGTCCCAGGCCCGCAGCTTCATCACCGAGCCCTTGGCGTACGACCGCACCTGGTACGGGCCGTTGCCGATGGGCTTCCGCAGCCAGGCGGCGTGGTCCTCGAAGAACGCCCGGGGCAGCGGCACATAGGCGTTGTAGCCGAGCGTCTTGGGCCAGGTGGAGAACTTCTGGGTGAGCCGGACGGTGAAGGTCCGGTCGTTCCTGACCCGCAGCCCGGAGAGGGTCTTGGCGGTGGGGGCGCCGCCGGAGGCGGGGTGGACCTTGTCATAGCCCTCGATGTACTCGAAGAAGTAGGCGTTGCGCTGTTTGTGGTCGATCCGGGCGCCGTAGTTCCAGGCGTTCACGAAGGACGCGGCGGTGACCTTCTCCCCGTTGGCGAACCGCCAGCCCTTCTTGAGGGTGATGGTGTAGTTCCGCTGGTCGGAGCTCTCGATCCGCTCGGCGAGCGCGTTCTCGGCCTCGCCGGTCCTCGGGTCGTAGCGCTTGAGCCCCCGGAAGATCATGTCGAGGACCTTGCCGCCCTGGACGTCATTGGTGTTGGCGGGCTCCAGCGGATTGGGGGGATCGCCCCAGGACGAGCGGACGACCCCGGCGTCGGCGCCGCCGTCCCCGCCGCCGCAGGCCGTGAGGGTGGTGGCGGTGGTCGCGGCCGTCACGATCAGGACGACGGCGCGCAGGGGATGCCGGGCCCGCACGGAATGCCGGGCGCGCAGGGGATGCCGGGCGCGCAGGGACGGCCGGGCATGCGGGGACGGCCGGGCATGCGGGGGATACGGGGTTCCGCGACGCATGGCGCCTCCCGACGATCCGGTCCAAGATCGGCCTTATGGGGCATCCGGCGGATCCTTCCCCGAAACTGGGGTTCCGCCCTGACCCGGGGGCCAGGGGCGGAGTCCCTGCCACGCGGCGGAGCCGCACATGCATGCTGCGGGAAGGGGCGGGGAGGGGGAGCAGCCCGCCGTAGGCGGCAAGATCCGTCGGACACCACCTAGGCCCATCTGACATCCGCCGCGGCGGCGGCGCACGTCGATGACCGCTGTCCGGGGTGGCGAGGCCGGAGGCGAGGGAGATTTGGTGAAGCGCGAGCCGAGCGGTACGTCCCGCGCTCGGCAAGCGCTTTCTCGAACACTTTCCCGTATCAACGGGCTCTCCTTCAAGCCCTGTTACCGAAGATTTCATCGCTTCACCCCAGCCTCGGGCGACGCCGACGCCGACGCCGCACAACACTTCCCCTGTCGTACGCGACGGACGAACTGCCGCCCGCGCCGGGCGTCGCGGACACTCCCCGTCCGCGACCGCGCTTACCGTGCGGCCCATGGAGATCCGTCCCTTCCGCATCGCCGTCCCCGAAGCCGACCTCGACGATCTGCGCCGACGCCTGGAACGCACCCGCTGGCCGGAGCGGCTTCCGGGCGCCGGCTGGTCCGACGGGGCGTCGCTCGACCACGTCCGCGAGCTGGCCGCGTACTGGGCCACCGAGTTCGACTGGCGGGCGCGAGAGGCGCGGCTGAACGCGTTCCCGCAGTTCACGACCGAGATCGACGGGCAGCGGGTGCACTTCCTCCAGGCCCGCTCGCCCGAGCCGGATGCCCTGCCGCTGCTGATCACCCATGGCTGGCCGGGTTCGGTCGCGGAGTTCACCGAGGTCATCGGCCCGCTGACCGATCCGCGCGGACACGGCGGCGACCCGGCCGACGCCTTCCACGTCGTGATCCCGTCCCTCCCCGGTTTCGCCTTCTCCGCCCCGCCGCGCGAGCCCGGCTGGGGCATCCGCCGCATCGCCACCGCGTGGACGGAGCTGATGCGGCGCCTGGGGTACGAGCGCTACGGCACGCAGGGCGGCGACTTCGGCTCGCTGATCTCCCCCGAGGTGGCCCGGGTGGCGCCGTCCCGGGTCGTCGGCGTCCACCTCAACGCCCTGGTGACCGCCGGGTCGGCCGACCCGGCCGGACTGGAGGACCCGACCCCGGCGGAGCGCTCACGCCTCGCCGGGCTCGAACGCTGGCGCCGCGAGCTGTCCGGCTACGCCGCCATCCAGAGCACCCGCCCCCAGACCCTGTCCTACGGCCTGGCCGACTCGCCCGTAGGTCAGCTGGCCTGGAACGCCGACTGGTTCGCCGCCCACGGCGACAAGCCCGATGCCCTGGACCGCGACGCCGTCCTGACGAACGTCTCCCTGTACTGGTTCACCAACACGGCGGGCCCGTCGGCCCGCCTCTACAAGGAGGCCGCCTCGGCCTGGGGTGCACCGCCCGAGCGCTCCGGGGTCCCCACCGGCGTCGCGGTCTTCGCGGGCGACACCGCGATCCGCCGCCTCGCCGAGCCGTCGCACGCGATCACCCACTGGTCGGAGTTCGGGGCGGGCGGCCACTTCGCGGCGATGGAGGTCCCGGAGCTGCTGGTGGGCGACGTACGGACGTTCTTCCGCGACCTGCGCTGACTTGCCTTCGCTGATCAGGGCGCGACCGGCCCTGAGGAACGTCATTTCGTCAAGATCGCGCTCGCGACAACGTCGAAGAGGTGATCGGCGCGTGGCGCGAGCGAGGGCTGGTCGCCGAGCCACGCGAGCGCCGCGATCAGCGCGAACAGATCGGTGCCATCGATGTCCGTCCGTGCCATGCCCGCGTCCTGGGCACGGGTGAGCAGCCGCGTGCCGGCCGCGCGGAGGGTGACGCACGAAGCGTGGAGCGCGGATTCGGTGTCCTCGATGGCGGCCGCCATCAGCACGGTCACACCCCGGTACTCGGTGGTCCACGCCACGCAGTCGCGCAGCCACGAAACGAGAGCGTCTTCGGGTGAGCTCGACGTCTCAAGCTCGCCCGCCTTTGCCGTCAGCTCCTCGAAGCTCGTGTGGAGCAGGGCCTCGAGCAGCGCCTCGCGCGTCGGGAAGTGGCGGAGCAGCGTCGCGAGCCCCACACCGGCCTTGCGTGCGATATCGCGCAGCGACGCGTCGACGCCCTGCTCGGCGATGACGGTGCCCGCGACGGCGAGCAGGTGGTCACGGTTCTTCCTGGCGTCGGCCCGCATCTGCCCCTCTTGACTATCCGGCTTGACTATCCGGATCAGTGGTCCATATATTCGGATCAGTGGTTCGGATATGTGGACCACTGATCCGATCAGCGTATCCCGCGTCGCGGGCAGGAGAAAATGATGTCGACACGCACGATGAGGGCGATCCGGCTGCACGACTTCGGCGGCCCCGAGGTGCTGCGTTATGAGGAGGTGCCGGTCCCCGAACCGGGGCCGGGTGAGGTGCTCGTCCGCGTGCACGCGGTCGGCATCAACCCTCCCGACTGGTACGTGCGCGAGGGAATGCCCAACGTGCCTCCCGAGCTCAAGCCCCCGTTCCATCTCCCGCTGATTCCGGGGACCGACGTCTCGGGCGTCGTGGCAGCCGTCGCCGCCGACGTCAGCGGCTTCGCGGCCGGAGACGAGGTGATCGGGCTGCTGCGCTTCCCCACCGCGCTCCAGGGCAGCGCGTACGCCGAGTACGTCACCGCCCCGGCGTCCGACTTCGCCCGCAAGCCGGCCGCCGTCGACCACGTGCACGCCGCCGGTCTGCCCATGTCGGGGCTGACGGCGTGGCAGTTCCTGATCGAACTCGGGCACGACCATCCCTCGCCGTTCCAGGAGGCCCGGCACCGCCCGATGGCACTCGGCAGCGGGACCACGGTGCTCATCAACGGCGCCGCCGGTGGCGTGGGGCACCTCGCCCTCCAGCTGGCCAAGTGGAAGGGGGCCCGCGTCATCGCCGTGGCCTCCGGCGCCCACGAGACGTTCCTGCGCGAGCTCGGCGCCGACGCGTTCATCGACTACACCAAGGAACGGCCCGAGGAGGTCGCCCGTGACGTCGATCTCGTCCTGGACACCGTTGGGGGTCCCCACAGCAGGCGCTTCCTGCGCACCGTCAAGCGCGGCGGGTCCCTGTACCCGGTGTACTTCGGCGAGTTCGACGACGAGGAGAACGCGAAGCTGGGCGTCACGGTCACCGGCACCCAGGTCCGCTCGAACGGCGCGCAACTCGCCGAACTGGGACTCCTGCTCGACGCGGGCACGGTTCGCGTCGCGGTGGACAGCACGTTCCCGCTCGCGGACGCCCGAGCGGCGCACGAGCGCGCCTCCCGGGGACATATCCAAGGCAAGATCGTGCTCACGGCCGCCTAGGAACGAGCCGTTCGCACGCGCGCGGCGAAGGCCGACGCCATCGCTCCTCGGGAGGGGTCCCGGGCGGTCCCGCGGATGATGGGCCGCCCGTAGCCGAGGTAAAGCAAGGAAGTGCCGCCATGACCCCCGTGCAAGTCGACTGGCTGTCCATCGTGCTCGGCCCCCTCGCCCTCATCGCGCTGGCGGTCGCCTTCTCCGCCCAGCGTTCGGCGGTCAAGCGGGGCGAATCCATGCCCGGCTGGGGCAAGGCCGTACAGGGCGTGGGGATCGCCTTCGTGCTGTTCGTGGCCCTGTCCAACATGATGTGGGGTACGTGAGGTGGTGGCAGCCGGCCGTCAGACCTGCTGAGCGATCGCACCAGGCGCGCCTGCCGCGCCCCCGCGTCATGGACGACAGGACGCCTGCCGCGATCGCCCTGCCTCGATCTTGGCCGGGGTCACCAGGGGCGCGGGATCACCTCGACGCCGACCGGCTGGAGGGCGAGGGCCGGGCGGGGGTGGACGCGGTCCGGGGTGGTCAGCTCCAGCCGGAAGCGGCGCCAGATGTCGGCCACCAGGTGGACGGTCTCGGTGGTGGCCACGGCGGCTCCCACGCAGACGCGGGGGCCGAGCCCGAACGGGAAGTACGAGCCGCGCGGCACCGAGGAGGGGCCGCCGCCCAGCCAGCGCTCGGGGCGGAACGCCTCGGCCTCCTCCCAGAAGCGCGGATCGCGGTGGGCCACCCACTGGCTGACGGTGACGGTGGTCCCGGCGGGGATGAGATAGCCGCCGAAGTCGAGGTCCTCCCGCGCGTCCCGGCTGGTCAGCCAGACCGGAGAGTAGAGGCGCAGCGCCTCGCGGACGACGGCGTGGGTGTAGGGCAGGGCCTCCATCCGGGGGAGCCCGGCGGGGGTGGTGGCGAAGGCGGCCTCGGCCTCGGCCCGCACCCGCTCGGCGATCCGGGGGTGCCGGGCCAGCAGGAAGCTCGTCCAGACCACCGCGTCATTGGTGGTCTCGAAGCCCGCCATGATCAAGGTGGCCAGCTCGTCCCGCAGTTCCTCCGGGGAGGGGGCGGGGGAGCCGTGGACGAGGGCGTGCAACACGGGGGCGCGCTCCGGGTCGTGCGCGGCGGGGGAGGCGGCCAGGGCGCGCAGGGTGCGGTCGATGCGGGCCATCGAGCGGCGGATGCGCAGCTTGCGCGGGGTCGGCACCCACTCGGGCAGCAGGACCGGCGAGGTCGACAGGTCCATGATGGGCGCCACCAGCCGGGCCACTTCGGCGGTGTCCCGATCGCTGAACTCGTCCCCGAACATCAGCTGGGTGACCAGTCGCAGGGTCACCACCGCGATGTCGTCCTGGAGCGTACGGGCCTGGCCGGGGAGCCAGGTGCGCAGCAGCTTCTCGCCCTGGGCGTCGACGATTTCGGCCGCCTTGGTGGACAGTGACCGCCCGAACGCCGGTTGCAGCCGGTGCCGTTTGGCCTTCCACCGGTCGCCGTCGCTGTTCATGGTGGAGTGCGGGAAGCCCTGCCGCCGCGAGCCGCGCCGGGTGTCCGCGCTGGCCTTGGAGAACAGGGAGTCCCGGTCGACCAGCATCTTCTCCACGTCGGCGGGGTCGGTCAGCAGCACGTTGTTCTCTCCGAGCCGGACCACGTCGCCGTAGCGGCGCGAACAGTCGGTCAGGAAGCCCAGCGGATCGGAGGAGAAGGCGTGCAGATTGCCGAGGTACTTGTCCCCGGAGGGGCCCGGCAGGTCGGTGCGGTACGGAGCGGCGGTCATGGACGTCCCCTCGGATCGTGGCCGAACGGCGGTGGCCGCGGCATTGCCGCCGCGGCCACCGCCTGCGCTCACCCGCGCCGGTTTAGTAGTACGAGTAAGGCAGCGTGAGACGGTCCTTACGAGTGAGCCGGGCGAAGAGCGCTCCGGTGAGGATCAGCTTGCGCATGGCGAACACCTCCCTCTCGTTGGGGGTCGGACACAGTGGGGTCACTGTGCCGACATGCGCTAGACAGTAAATATTCGTCGCACAACTATCAAGAGTTGACAATTTTCATCAGAAGGTAGTGGATCGCTTAATTCCTTTTACTCCGTGGGTTATGCACGTTTGCCAGTTATCGAAAGGCGTTTCCTGGTGCGGATTCGCTTATGATCGCGACGTGTCGCGGAACGACCTTCAGCGCATCATCGACTTCCGGATCTCCTTCGCCCGCCGACAGGCCGGTGAGGTGCGGGAGGTGCCGGGCGGTTTCCTGGTGCTGCACCGGGAGTACGCACGCTCCCATGAGCACAATCAGCTCCACATCACCGGGCCCGCCGACCCCGAGGGGCTGCCCGAGCTCGCCGATGAGGTCATGGCCTTCCTGCCGCACCGCCGGATCACGGTCCATGACGAGGCCCTGGGCCTGCTCTGTGTGCCGGCGCTCGAACGGGCCGGATACGCCCATGTCACCGAGGTGCTGATGGTCCACACCGGGCCGGCGCCGGAGGCCGGGGCGGCCGATGTGGTGGAGCGGGAGCTGGGGCCGGATCCGCACGGGCTGCTGCGGCGGGCGGTGACGGCGCAGCAGTGGCGGTGGATGCCGGACGCGGACGAGAAGACCGTGCACGACCTCGTGGAGCGGCGCACCGCCCGGCGGGCCGGGGCCGAGGAGGTGCTCTTCCTCGCCGCCCACGACGACAGCGGCGAGATCGCCTCCTGGGCCGATCTCTATCTGGAGCCCGCCGCCGGGATCGCCCAGATCGAGGAGGTGGCGACCGCCGAGCCGTATCTGCGCCGCGGCTTCGCCGACGCCGTCCTGGCCGACGCGCTGCGCCGCGCGGCCGCCGCCGGGTGCGCGCTGCGGTTCCTCGTCGCCGACCAGGACGACTGGCCGCTGCGCTGGTACGGCCGCCGCGGGTTCACCGCCGTCGGCCGCGCGCACGCCTTCTCGCGGTTCTGACGGCGAACTCGCGTGCTGACGGCGGACTCGCGGTTCTGACGGCGGACTCGCGGTACTGACAGCGGACTCGCGGTTCTGATACCGGAAGGCCGGTCCGTCACGGCTCCTTGTGCGGCAGGGCCTCCGACTCCGCCGCGATCAGCGCCGGGTCCAGCACCACGTCCTCCTCGCGGGCCTCGAGCGTCGGGTCCTCGGGGAAGTGGCAGGCGGACAGGTGGCCCTCGCGGTTGCCGTCCAGGCGGATGAGCGGCGGCTCCTCCCGCGCGCACTTGTCCTGGGCCTTCCAGCAGCGGGTGCGGAAGCGGCAGCCGGAGGGCGGGTTGATGGGGGAGGGGACGTCCCCGGCGAGCCGGATGCGCTCACGGCGGGTGGTCTCCACGGCGTCCGGGCCGTCCGGGCCGTCCGGGGCGTCCTCGGCCATCACCACCGTCGCGTCCGGCACCGCGGACAGCAGGGCGTGGGTGTACGGGTGGCGGGGGCGGCGGTAGATGGAGTCGCGGTCGCCCACCTCGACCACCTTGCCCAGGTACATCACGGCGACGCGCTGCGAGAAGTGGCGTACGACGGCGAGGTCATGGGCGATGAACAGGAAGGCGATGCCCAGCTCCCGCTGGAGCTTCTGGAGCAGATTGACGACCTGCGCCTGGATGGAGACGTCCAGCGCCGAGACCGGCTCGTCGGCGACGATCAGCTTGGGCTCCAGGGCGAGCGCGCGGGCCACCCCGATGCGCTGGCGCTGGCCGCCGGAGAACTCGTGCGGGAAGCGGTTGTAGTGCTCGGGGTTGAGGCCCACGATCTCCAGCAGTTCGCGCACCCGGGCCTCGCGGCCGCCCGGCGGATCGATGCCGTTGATCTCCATGGGGCCGGAGATGATGGTGCCGACGGTCTGCCGGGGGTTCAGCGAGGAGTACGGATCCTGGAAGATCATCTGGATCTCGGAGCGGATCGGGGCGAGCTCCTTGCGCCCCGCGTGGGTGATGTCCCGGCCCCGGTAGGTGATCGTGCCGCTGGTGGGTTCCAGCAGCCGGGTCAGCAGCCGGCCCGTGGTGGACTTGCCGCAGCCGGACTCGCCGACCAGCCCGAAGCTCTCCCCGGCGTGCACGGTCAGATCGACCCCGTCCACCGCCTGCACGGCCCCGACCTTCCGCTTGAACGGAAAGCCGCCCATGATCGGGAAGTGTTTGGTCAGCTTCTCGGTGACCAGGAGGGGTTCGGGTGTGCCCGACTCGATGCTCATGCGTCAGCGCTCCTAAGCCCTGGTCCCTAGCCCAGCCGGGGCTTGATCTGCTCGGTGAAGAGGGTCTGTTTCCGCTCGGCGCTCAGATGGCAGGCGGCGCCGCGGCCGTCCGGCAGCGACGGCCGCTCGGTGGCACAGCGGTCGCCCGCCACCTGGTCGGTGTAGCGGCACCGCGGGTGGAACGGGCAGCCCGGCGGCGGGCTGAGCAGGCTCGGCGGGGAGCCGGGGATGGGGCTCAGCGGCTCGTCCACGGCGGAGGTCAGCCGCGGCATGGAGCCCAGCAGCCCCCAGGTGTACGGGTGCTGGGGCGCCCGCAGCACCTCGCGGACCGTACCGCGCTCCACGGCCCGGCCCGCGTACATCACCAGCAGGTCGTCGGCGGTGTTGGCCACCACGCCCAGGTCATGGGTGATGAGGATGATCGCGGAGCCGAACTCCTGCTGGAGGTCCTTCAGCAGATCGAGGATCTGGGCCTGGACGGTGACGTCGAGGGCGGTGGTCGGCTCGTCGGCGATCAGCAGATCGGGGTCGCAGACCAGCGACATCGCGATCATCGCGCGCTGCCGCATCCCGCCGGAGAACTGGTGCGGATAGTCGTCCACCCGCAGCCGCGGGTTGGGGATGCCGACCTTCTGAAGCATCTCGATCGCCCGGGAGCGGGCCTCGCTCTTGGAGGCGCCGGTGTGCTTGCGGTACGGCTCGGCGATCTGCCGGCCCACCGTGTAGTACGGCGACAAGGCGGTCAGCGGGTCCTGGAAGATCATCGCCATGGTGTTGCCGCGCAGCCGCTCCAGGGTGCGCTCGGGCGCGCCGGTCAGCTCCTGTCCGTCCAGCAGGATCTCGCCGCTGACGGTGGTGGTGCGCGGATCGTGCAGGCCCAGCACGGTGAGGTTGGTGACGGACTTCCCGGAGCCGGACTCGCCCACGATGCCGAGCGTCCGGCCGCGCTCGAGGTCGAAGGAGAGGCCGTCCACGGCCTTGACGATCCCGTCCTCGGTGGAGAACCGGACGTACAGGTCGCGTACGGACAGGAAGGCGCCGTCGCCGGGGGCCGGTGGCGGCGTCGCGCCGTCGTCGGGCTTGGTGAGTGTGGTCATCTCGGCAGCTCCGGGTCAGTCAGGCGAGGCGCACGCGCGGGTCGATGAAGGCGTAGGCGGCGTCGACCAGGATGTTGAACACCACGATGGCCGCGGAGCTGACCAGCATCACGCCCATCAGCATCGGCAGATCGGTGAGCTGGACGGACTCCACCGCCAGCCGCCCGATGCCGTGCAGGGTGAAGGTGTACTCGGTGACCATGGCCCCGCCGAGGAGTGATCCGAGGTCGATGCCGAAGATGGTGACGATGGGGGCGATGGCGCCGCGCCAGGCGTAGCGGAAGAAGACCGTACGGCTGGAGAGCCCCTTGGCCCGCGCCGTGCGGACGTGGTCCTCCTGCAGCTGCTCGACCATCTGGGAGCGGGTCATCCGGCTGTAGTTGGCCATGAAGATCAGCGAGAGCACCACCCAGGGCAGCAGCATCCCGCTGAACCACTTCGCCGGATTCTCGGTGAAGGGGTAGTAGGCGGGCTGGTCCATGATCCCCAGCCCGCTGACGAACCAGGCCAGGGCGAGCACCCCGACGAAGTAGATCTGCATCGAGGCGCCGAGCAGCGACAGCGAGCTGAAGACCTTGTCGATCCAGGTGCCGCGCCGCCAGGCCGCGATCATGCCGATGCCGATCCCGCAGACCAGGAACACGGCGGCGCCGCCGACGGCGAGCGAGAGGGTGGTCGGGAAGCGGTCGACGATGGTGCTCCAGACCGGCTCCTGGCTGACGAAGGAGTAGCCGAAACAGGGCGCGTCGCAGTGCCCCACGGCGAAGTCCCGCCCGGCGACGATCCCCACCATGAACTTCCAGTACTGGACCGGCACCGGCTGGTCCAGGCCCAGATTCTTGTTGATCATGGCGAGCGAGGTGGGATCGCAGTTCTTGCCGCAGGCGAGCCGGGCCGGTTCGGCGGGCAGGGCGAAGAAGAGGAAGAACGTGATCGCGCTGATCAGGATCAGGATCACGATCGCGCCGAGGGACCGGCGGGCGAGGAATCTCAACATGACGTCGGTGATCTTCCGCTAGGGGCGGGTTCCGGCCGCGTCCGCCGGGGCGGACGCGGCCGGGTTCTGCGCTGCCTGGGTGCGGCCGCGGCTACTTGACGAAGACGGCCGTCGGGTCCACGGCGCCGTAGACCGAGTTGAACTTCACTCCGCCGAGCCCCGAGCCCCAGAGGGTGAACAGCCGGTTGTAGAAGGTCGGGACGGCGGGGACGTCATCGGTGAGGATCTTCTCGCTGAGCTTGATCCACTCCGAGGTGGCCCGGCTCAGATCGCTGACCTTGGTCACCTTGCTGATCTCGTCGTTGACCGACGGGACGTTGAGGTGCGAGTAGTTCGCGGAGTCGTCGTAGACGTTCTCGCCGCCGTACACCGGCGGGACCACGGTCGAGGCGGACGGCCAGTCGGCACCCCACGAGGACCGGTACAGGTCGTACTTGTTCTTGACCTTTCCGATCTGGGTGTAATACGTCGACTGGTCGATCTCCTTCTTCTGCACCTTGAACCCGGCCCGCTCCAGGGCCTGCTCGACGACCACCGAGGCGTCCTGGTGGGTGTCGCCGTTGCCGTAGGCGTAGACGAGCTCGTAGTTCTCCTTGCCCGCCTCCTTCAGCAGTTCCCTGGCCTTCTTGGCGTTGCCGCCGGGGTACTTCTTCTTCTGGAACGGGTCGAACGAGGGGTCGTAGCCCTTGAGCGTGGGGCCGACCAGTCCGCCGCCGATCTCACCGGCCTTCGGACCGCCGAACTGCTGGAGGTACTGACCGCTGGGGAAGGCCCAGGCGATCGCCTCGCGCACCTTCTTGTCCTTGACCCGATCGGTGTTGATCGAAACGACATCCACATAGGGCTGCGTTTTGGTCAGTGACCGGGACATCGCCTCCTTGTCCTTGAGGACCGTGGAGATCTGCGACGGGTCGACCGCGTTGGTCCACGTCATCCCGTTCCGGTCGGCGCCCTTGTCCGCCTGGAGCCGGCGGGTGGAGTCCACCCACTGGTGGCCGAAGGAGACGTCGAACTTGTCGACGTACTGATGGCGTATCGAGTCGGTCTTCGGGTCCCACTGGTCGTTCTTGACGAACTGGATGCCCTTGCCCGGCTTGAAGTTCTGGATCTTGTACGGACCGGAGGCCAGCGGGGCCTTGTCGTACTTCTCCTTGGTGTCCTTGCCCGGCGGCACCGCGCCGATGTTGGGCATGGCGACCGCGAACGGCACCTCGGCGCGCGGCTGGTCGAAGTGGAAGACGATGGTCTTGTCGTCCGGGGTGTCCAGCACCGACTTGGGCAGGTGCTTGCCCTTGTAGGGGCCGTCCGGAAGCGCCTTGCGGTACTTCTGGCCCTCCCCGGAGAGCCACTGCTGGAGATAGGTCGGTCCGTTCGTCTGATACGGCGCGTAGAGCCGCTCGATGGCGTGCCGGACGTCCTTGGAGGTGATGGGCGAGCCGTCCTCGAACTTCAGCCCGTCCTTGAGGGTGTACGTCCAGGTGCGGCCGCCGTCGGAGGACTTGCCGGTGTCGGTGGCGAGGTCGCCGACCAGCTTGGCCTTGCCCGTCTTGTCGTCGAACTGGTAGTTCGTCAGCGTCCGGTTGTAGAGCGTCTGCATGATCAGCTCGTCGCTGACGTAGATCTGCCCCGGGTCCAGGTGCTCGAAGGCGTCCCGCTGGAGCACCGTGACGGTGCCGCCCTTCTTGGCGCCCGGCAGGTCCTTGGCCGGCCCGGTGGAGTCGGCGGCGGTGCCCAGGGTGATGTCCTGGGACTCCATCTTGGGCTCGTTCGAATCCTTGGGGTTCGAGCCGCCTCCACCGCTGCTGCACCCCGCGAGCGCCAGGGCCCCCGCGGCCAGGGCGACGGCGTAGGTACGGGCTCTGCGGCTTCTCTTCGACTGTTCTTCGATCTTCACGTTGCCACTGCACCTGCCTCATCGGACGGAAGACTTGCCGTTCACTGCCTTGGGCCACGCCGGCCCCCCCCGGTCACCGCGTGGTCTTCGGGTCCATCGCGTCCCGGACCGAGTCCCCGAGCAGGTTGAAGGCGACCACGAAGACCACCATGGCGATGCCGGGGAAGAACATGTAGGTGATGTCGCCCTCGTAGAAGTTCGCGCCCTTGGCGAACATCCGGCCCCAGTCGGGGGTCGGCTCCACCACGCCGACGCCGAGGAAGGACAGCGCCGCCTCCGTCGTCACGAAGTTCGGCAGCATCAGCGTGGACTGCACCAGGATCGGCGTGACGAGGTTGGGCAGCAGCTCCTTGCGGACGATGCGCCACGGCGAGGCGCCGGTCACCCTGGCCGCCTCGACGAACTCACGCTCCCTCAGGGAGAGCACCTGGCCGCGCAGCAGCCGGGCCAGCTGCATCCAGCCCAGCAGCCACAACACCATCACCAGGGCCGTGACCCGGAAATAGGTGGGCGTCTCCTTCTGCGGGCTGACGAACAGCGCGGTGACCACCGGCATGAAGGCGACGAAGAACAGCTGCTGCGGAAAGGACAGCAGCAGATCGATGAGGCGGCCGAGGAAGTAGTCGGTGCGGCCGCCCATATAGCCCGCCACGACACCGATCACGATGCCGGTGAGCGTGGACAGCACGGTCGCGGCCAGCCCGATCAGCAGTGAGGTGCGAATGCCGTAGACGAGCTGGGTCAGCACGTCGCGGCCCAGCTTGGGCTCGACGCCGAACCAGAACTCGCCGTCGATGCCCCCGTTGGGCTTCATCGGATAGCCGGTGAGGGGGTCCAGCAGCTCGGGCCGGTCCAGGCCGTAGGTGGTGTACGGATCCTTGCCGTACAGCCAGGCGATCACCGGCGCCAGTACGGCGACGGCGAAGAAGAAGGCCACCACGCACGCGGAGATCACACCGGTGCGGTCGCGTCTGAAGCGCCGCCACATCAGCTGGCGGGGCGCCAGACCGGCCGGCGCCTCGCCCTCCGGGCCGCCCGGTGCGGTCTTCTCGACCACGCCGGTCTGGGATGGACTCGTCATCGCGTAGCGTCCCCCCGCACTGGTGTCACACCGTCAACTCGCGTTGTCTATGCGCGTCATGTCGCCGCCCGCTCGCCAGGGTGGTGCATGCGTGTCGGGTTGAGCGGACTTTCGCAATCGGAGAACGGCCCAGTCAAGGGGCCGGGGAGGGTGGATGTGCCGCTCATTCGAGTCTTGAGCGAAGATTTGGCAGATCGAGGTCCGGGCGTGCTTGACAGAGATCCCCCGTGGGGGACAAAGCGTGAACTATGGACAGGAAACGCGTTAACACACAGGCAACTCTCCTGTCGCAACACCGATATACGGACGCGTCAAGCTGAACTGCGTACGGCCGTGCGGGTGCCGTGGACCGGCCGGGGCGCGCCTTGCCGCCCCGGCCGGTCGCACCCCTTCGGGGGCTCGACCGGTCGGATCTCCCCGCGGTCTCCGGACGGTCACGATCCGCATTTTTCTTCCACGATGCGTATTTTTCTTCGGCTCGCGACGGTTGCCCGGGGTGCGAGGCGGGGGAGACCTACGGCTATGGGGCAGGGACGGATACTCAACAGCGGAGCGCGCGTCTTCGGGGCGCTCGTCTGCGCGGTGCTCGGGCTGATCTCGCTGGGATGGATCATCCACGACCTGGACAAGGCCGATGAGGCGAACCATCTGTGGTGGACCTGGGCGGGGCTGCCGTTCCGGGCCACCGGAGGGATCTTCGGCTCCTCCCTGCTCGACCTCGTGCTGTTGCTGGTCTACGCGGTCGTCGGGATCACCGCCCTGCGCTCACCGGCCGCCGCGGGCGCGCTCGGCGCGGTCGCGGTGGCGACCGTCGCGGTGCGCCTGCCCAGCCTGTGGAACCTGAACTCCGACTGGCTCCAGGGCATCCCCGGCGATCTGAAGACCCGGGCGAATGCCAGCGCCTGGGTGCAGGTGGTGCTCGCGGGGCTGCTGCTGGCCGTCGTGGCCGCCGCACGCCGCCCCGCCGACCTCGCCGCCGCGCCCGGGCAGCCGGTCTCGCCCACCGACCGGCCGCCGGGCCGCCCCTCGCCCGGGGCGGCGGTCGTCGGCGCGCTGTTCCTGGGCGCCGTCGGGGCCGTCATCGCCGCCTGGCAGATCTACTGGGCCCAGGAGCGCGGCTGGGAGATCTACAAGTACCTGCTCACCGGCAAGCACACGCTGCCCACCCTGCTCTCGGCACCGGGTGCCTGGGTCGCGTGGGCGGCGGTGGCGCTGTGCCTGGCCGGAGCGGCCGCCGCGCTCGCGCGCGCACCGCTGGCGCGCCCGCTGGGGATGGTGGCGGCGGCCCTGGTCACGGCCACGGGGATCAGCGAGGCGTCGCTCTACATCAAGCTCGACTACGTGGACCACCTCAGCGATCTGCCGACGGTGGGCGTGCTCAGCGTGCTCACCGGCTTCTTCGAGGCGATCGCGGGGCTGATCGCCCTGATCGCGCTGGCGCGGCCCGGCGTGGAGGAGGGCGCCGCGGGCACCGGGGGCCTCGGGGGCGCCCCGGCGTACGGCGGCGGCTATGGCGGCTACGACGGGGGCTACGACGCCCAGGGGCCCGGGGGCTACGACGCCCAGGGGCCCGGGGGCTACGGGGACGGCTCCGGGGCAGGGGGCTACGGCGGCGGTTATGGCGGCGGCTATGGCAGCGGCGGTTATGCCCCGCCGCCGCCCGCCACTCCGCCGCTGGTGCCCCCACCGCCCGGGACCCCGCCCACCGCGCCCCCGCCCCCGTCCGCACCTCCGCCGCCACCGGGCTGGTGACGGCGGCCGGGCACGGCTCCGGGAGGGGAAGTCGACTGCGGTGCGAGAGGCGCCCCGCAGGGGCGCGGGGCCGTGTCGATGTGCGGCTCCGCCGCGTGGGACCAGCCACGACGCAGCCGCAGCCGCAGCCGATCGACGGCAGGTCAGGGCACTCCCAGTGGAACGCCTACCGCAGTTCGAGGGCCCGCTTGAGGAAGTCCACCTGGAGCAGGAGCAGATTCTCCGCGACCTGCTCCTGCGGGGTCATATGGGTCACCCCGGACAGCGGCAGCACCTCATGCGGACGGCCCGCGGCCAGCAGCGCCGAGGAGAGCCGCAGGGTGTGCGCGGCCACCACGTTGTCGTCCGCCAGACCGTGAATGATCATCATCGGCCGGGCCGTGTCGGCCGCGCCGGACAGCCCCTCGTCGGTCATCAGCGCGTTGGCGGCGTAGACCTCGGGCTGTTCGTCCGGCAGGCCCAGGTACCGCTCGGTGTAGTGGGTGTCGTACAGCCGCCAGTCCGTGACCGGGGCGCCCACCACGCCCGCGTGGAAGACATCGGGGCGGCGCAGCACCGCCAGCGCGGCCAGATAGCCGCCGTAGGACCAGCCGCGGATGGCCACCCGGCCGAGGTCCAGCGGATAGCGCTCGGCGAGCGCCGTGACCGCCTCGACCTGGTCCTCCAGCGTGACCGCGGCCAGGTCGTCGCGCACCGCCTTCTCCCAGGCGGGGGAGCGGCCGGGGGTGCCGCGGCCGTCCGCGACGACCACCGCGAAGCCCTGGTCGGCGAACCACTGCGAGGTGAGGTGGGCGTTGTGCGAGGCGACCACCCGCTGGCCGTGCGGGCCGCCGTAGGGGTCCATCAGGACCGGTAGCGGTCCGTCGCCCTCCTGGTAGCCGCTGGGCAGCAGCACGGCGCAGGGGATGTCCCGCTTGCCCGCGAAGACGAGCTGGGGGCGGGCGGTGATGACGGGCCGCTCCGCGTACGCGTCGAGTTCGGCGAGGCGCTCGGCCGCGCCGTGGTCGGCGGGCCGGAGGATCTCCACGCTCACCCCGGGCCGCTCAAGGCCCGTGTACGACAGCGCGATCACCTCACCGCCGCGCACGGCGGAGTGGACCGCCGGGAAGGGCCGCTTGCCGACCGGCTCCCAGCCGCCCTGGTCGCCGCTGCCCCGGAACCAGGCGCGGTGGACGGCGATCTCGCCGGGCTGCTCGGGCAGCGGCGCACCGGCCCCGGGGGAGGCGGAGAACAGCACGTCGTCCGTGCCGATGCCGAGGACCGCGCGCACCTGGAGGGCGCTGGAGGTCAGTTTGCGGTCGCCGACCATCAGGACCCGGGCGCCGCCTTCGTCCGCGATGCGGACGAGTCGTCCATCTTCGGTCCAGGCCGGCACTCCGGGGAACAGATCCAGCCAAACCGCGTCCTCGTCCACATGGACCGTGCTGGTCCGACCGGTGCCGGTGTCCACGGCCAGGTAGAGCTGGCTGCGCTGGTCCCTGGCCTGGACCAGAAGCAGCGGCGGACCGTAGGCCGACCAGTGCACCCGCGCGAGGTACGGATAGCGCTCCCGGTCCCACTCGATCTCCGTACGGGAGCCGTCCAGACCGAGCAGAACCAGCCGCACCTCGGCGTTGGCGGTGCCCGCAGCGGGATAGGCCACCTCCGCGGGCTCCCGGCCGGGGTGGGCGGGGTCGGCGATCCACCAGCGCCGTACCGGGGACTCGTCGACCCGGGCGGCCAGCAGGGCGTCGCTCCGCGGCGACCACCAGAAGCCGCGTGAGCGGTCCATCTCCTCGGCCGCGATGAACTCCGCGAGGCCGTAGGTGACGGAGTCCCCCTCCGGCTCGGCGAGCGCCCGGTCCCCCTCGCCGTCCGCGCCCGTGACCCGCAGCGCCCCGCCCGCCGCGTAGGCGATGTGGCGGCCGTCGGGCGAGGGGCGCGGGTCCACGACCGGACCGGGGACGCGCAGCTCGCGGGTGGTGCCCGTGGGCAGCTCCGTGGTGAACAGCCGCCCGGAGAGGGCGAAGGCGGCCCGCTCGACCGCGGCGTCCACCGCGTAGCCGACCACCCCGGCCGACCCCTCGCGGCTGCGCTCGCGCCGGGCCCGCTCCTCGGGGGACAGCTCCTCGTCGGCGCCGCCGAGCAGCTCGGCCGGGTCGGCGGCGGGGTACTCGCGCCGCTCGGTGAGGTCGTACACCCACAGCAGGCCGGTCCGGTCGGTGCCCGAGCGGGAGCGCAGGAAGACGACGCGTGAATCGTCCGGGGCCACGGCGAGGGCCCGTGGTGTCCCGAGGGTGAAACGTTGGGTGCGCGCGTGCTGCCGAGGGAACGAGAGCTGTCCGGTCATAGGGGGAGCGTACGGCTGTCGGATCACCGTGAGGGAGGGTACGGATCGGTAGGCCGGGTGGGCGTTGCCCCTGGCACGGTCCGGCCGGGGCGGTGCCGGCGCCAAGCGGCCCCGGGCGATGGCGAGATGGCGCATAACCAACGAGAAGTCGCCCCGGAGACCGGGAAGTTCGTGCGATCAGGCATGCGCCCCTGTCATGCTCCCGTGCACCGAGTCGTGTGCGCAGCGCCATAGTTATGATCGATTGCGCATAGTGGGTAGCCCCCCTGTGGCATCAATATGTTGTCCGTCCGAGTGCGTGTACCTGGAGGTGAGCCGCTGTGGCGCTCTCGATCTCGATGTCAGTGCTGCTGCTGATCATCGTCTTCATGCTCGTGAACAAGGCAGGACTGAAGGCGGTTCATGCGATCGTCTGTGTCCTCCTCGGCTTCTACCTGGCCAGTTCCTCGGTCGCTCCGACGATCGACGACCTCACCACCAATGTGGCGGACATGATCGGCGGCGTGAAGATCTGACCCCGAGCGGGGCCGGGGCGTGCGACCCATGGGCACGCGTGTGCGAATCGTAGGCTGTGCCCATGACCGTTCTTCCCGCCCGTCGTCTGCTGCTGGTACACGCACATCCGGACGACGAGTCGATCAATAACGGCGCGACCATGGCGAAGTATGCCGCCGAGGGCGCACACGTCACCCTGGTGACCTGCACCCTCGGTGAGGAAGGCGAGGTCATCCCGCCTGCCCTCGCGCACCTCGCCGCCGACCGCGACGACGCGCTCGGCCCGCACCGGATCGGCGAACTCGCCGCGGCCATGGCCGCCTTGGGGGTCGAGGACCACCGCTTCCTGGGCGGGCCCGGCCGCTATCGCGACTCCGGGATGATGGGCGCCCCGCAGAACGACCGGCCGGACTGCTTCTGGCGGGCCGACCTGGACGAGGCTGCCGGGCATCTGGTGGCCGTGGTCCGCGAGATCCGGCCACAGGTCCTCGTGGCGTACGACCCCAATGGGGGCTACGGCCACCCCGATCACATCCAGGCGCACCGCGTGGCGATGCGCGCCGTGGAACTGGCCGCCGATCCCGGCTTCCGCCTCGATCTCGGCGAGCCGCACGACATCGCGAAGGTCTACTGGAACTGCGTGCCGCGCTCGGCCGTCGAGGAGGGCTTCGCCCGGCTCCGGGCCGCGGGCCGTGACTCCCTCTTCCCCGGCGTCGCCACGGTGGACGACGTCCCCGGGGTGGTGGCGGACGCGGACGTCACCGCGTTCATCGACGGCACCGCCCACGCCGGGGCGAAGGCCGCGGCGATGCGCGCCCACGCCACCCAGATCGCGGTGGACGGGCCCTTCTTCGCGCTCTCCAACGACCTGGTCCAGCCGATGTTCCTCCATGAGCACTACCGGCTCGTCAAGGGCGAGGCCGGGGCGGACCGCGAGGACGACCTGTTCGCGGGGGTGACGGCGTGACGGCCCCGCGCCTGGGCGGATACGTCCTGCTCGCCGTGGCCGGGGTGCTGGTGGGCGGTGCGGGCGCGCTGGTCCAAGCGGCGTGGTTCCCCGGCGGGTTGCTGCTCGCGCTGCTCGCGGTCGCGGGCCTGTGCTATGGCGGGGTCAAGGTCATGGGCGCCCGGATGGGCGGTGGAGTGCCCGCGGGGGCCTGGACGGTGGCCGTGTTGCTGCTCACTTCCACCCGTCCGGAAGGGGATTTCCTTTTCGGCGCCGGGCTGGGGTCGTACGCTTTCCTCCTCGGCGGGATGTTCATCGGTGTGATGTGTGCCACGCTGCCTCTGGTGCCGCAACCTCCTGGCCCGCCGGTCCGACTTGGTAAGTGACGTGACGTTTTCGGCACGACGTCCCCGGCACTCGGAGGCCCTTCGGACTCATGGCGAAGGGTGCGCCATCGGGCGTACCGGATGCGGTGATCCGGCGGCCGTCAAGTGCGCGTCCGCACCGCCCAGTATGGTGGTGCCGCCGCCGAGCCGCCCGCGCGAGGTCTGACGGGCGGCGGAGCTAACTGGGAGAACCTGCTTTGAGCCGTGAATCTGACAGTTCGTCCTCCGGGCCCCGGGAGGGAAGCGGTGGTGCCGCCTACCCGTCGGGCACCCCGCCGTACGGATCCCGCCAGTACCCCTCGCCGAGCCCCACGCAGGAGGCCCCGCAGGGTGCCGCCGAGGATGGGCAGGCGCGTGCCGCGGCCAAGCCGGAGGAGCCGAAGACCGAGACCACGCTGACGACCCGGATCAAGATCAACATTCCGGGGTCGCGGCCCATCCCGCCGGTGGTCATGCGCACGCCCGTCGCGGAGGACGGCGTGCCCGCGCCGCGCTCCGGCGACGACGACGCCCCCGAGCGCACCAGCGCCCTGCCCCGGGTCGACTTCACGCCGACACCGGAGCGCGGGGTGCCGGCCGAGCCCGGCGGGGCCAATGAGCCCACCGAGGGACGGGAGAGGAAGAGCGGCAAGGGCGACGGCGAGCGGACCAGCGACTGGTTCTCGCCCCGTAAGCCCAGAAGCGGCTTGTCGGCCACCGGGAACACCCCGAAACCGCCGACGCCTCCGGCCCCGGACACCACGCAAGGGTTCCCCGCACCGGACACCACCCAGGGTTTCCCCGCACCCGACACCACACAGGGCTTCCCTTCCCCGGAGACCACGCAGGGATTCCCCTCGCCGGAGACCACGCAGGGATTCCCGGCCCCCGACACCACTCAGGGGTTCCCGGCGCCGCAGCAGGGCGGCGGCCCGGTCGCCGATCTGCCGTACTTCACCGACGCCCAGGCCCCGTCCGGCCACCCCGAGCCGACCGGGCCCACCACCGGCCCGGTCACCGGCGACATGTACATGCCGCCGTCCGGCCCCGGTGCGGCCCCGCGCGACAGCGAGTTGCTGGCCCCGCCCGGACCGGGCTCCTCGGGCGGCGCGTACGGCGGTGACCCGCAGACGCCTCCGGGCGGAGTGGGCCCGCTGGCCGGCGGCGGCCCGGCCGGTCAGCCGCCGACCCCGCCGGGCGGCTCGCCGCTGTCCGGCAGCCTCGGCGCCACCACCGGCGTGGGCCCGCTGACCGACCCCGGGAAGGGGCCCGCGGACGGCCTCGGAGCCGATCCGTCCCCCTCGCTGTTCCGCGACCCCGAGCCCACGCCGACCGGTGGCGTACCGCCGGAGCAGATCTCCAGCGACACGCTGGTCAGCGGGGTGCCCGTGGTGCCCTCGGCCGAGGGCCGGGCCAAGCCGCCGTCCCCGCCCGCCCCGGGCGGCCCGGGGGCCCCGGCGCCCGGCGGCGACAGCGCCCCGGCGCCGTCCGCCCCGAAGGCCGGAAAGCCCAAGAAGAAGGGCCGGTCCAAGGTCGTCATGGCCGGGGGCCTGCTGTTCGTGATCGCGGGCGGGGCCTACGCGGCCGGTCTGGTGATGAACCACGCCGATGTGCCGAACGGCACCACCGTCCTCGGCGTCGACATCGGCGGCACCTCCAAGGAGGTCGCCGTCGACAAGCTGGACTCCGCGCTGGGCAAGCGCACCACCGCCCCGCTGACGGTGTCGGTCGACGGCCAGGAGAAGGAGATCAAGCCCTCCGTCGCCGGCCTGGCGCTCGACACCGAGGCCACGGTCCGGGACGTCGCGGGCCGGGACTACAACCCGGTCACCGTGATCGGCTCGCTCTTCGGCGGCACCCATGAGGCCGACCCGGCGGTCACCGTGGACGAGGAGAAGCTGCGGGACGCCCTGGAGCGGCTCGCGGGCGACTCCGGCACGGCCCGCGAGGGCGGCATCAGCTTCACCTCCGGCAAGGCCGTCCCGGTGTACGGCAAGGAGGGCAAGGGGCTGGACGTGGACAAGGCGGTCAAGGCCGTCTCGGACGGGTTCCGGCTGCGCGCCGAGACCGGCCAGAACAAGGCCATCACCCTGCCGGTGACCATCAAGCGCCCCACGGTCAGCAAGGCCGAGGTGGACCGGAAGCTGAAGACCTTCGCCGAGCCCGCGATGTCGGGGCTGGTCACGGTCCAGACGGACGCCGAGCACTCGATCCCGTTCGGCCCGGACAAGTCGCTGCCGAAGATCCTCTCCATGCGGGTGGTCGACGGCAAGCTGGTGGAGCACTACGACCTGGCCGTCCTCAAGCAGCTCTACGGCAGCACCTTCGACGGCGTCCTGCTCGAGCGGGGCGACGGCTCCAAGAAGCCCGTGACCCCGGAGGACGTGGTGTCGGCGCTGCGCCAGGCGCTGGTCGGCAAGACGCCCAGCGAGCGCATCGGCATCGTCGGCAAGGACAACTGACCGGCCGGTCACGCGCGGTCGGACGACGCGGCCCCCGCCCGGCACCGGGCGGGGGCCGCGGTATGTCTTCCGGGTCGCGTCTACTGGGCCGCGTCACGCACCGACCCATGACATCTGTCATCTCCAGGTCACGACCGCTGACACTGCCGGGCACACCCCGCCCTCGGCCAGTCTTGTGGCCATGACCGCAACGACCGCTGTTTCCGCCCCCGGCACCGGGGCCGCCGCCACGGGTGCCCCGCCGCCCGTGGTCCGCTTCGAGAAGGTGAACAAGGCCTACGGCAGCGTGCGCGCCGTGACCGATCTCGATCTCACCCTGTACCCGGGGGAGACCGTCGCCCTGCTGGGCCCCAACGGCGCCGGCAAGTCCTCCAGCCTCGATCTGCTGCTCGGCCTGCGCCACCCCGACTCCGGCCGGGTGGAGGTCTTCGGCACCACCCCGCGCCAGGCCATCGTCCGTGGCCGGGTCGGCGCGATGCTCCAGAGCGGCTGTCTGATGGAGGAGGTGACGGTCCGCGAGCTGGTGGGGCTGGCCTGCGATCTGCACCCCAAGGGCCATCCGGTGGACGAGGTGCTGGAGCGGGCGGGGATCACCGAGATCGCCTCCCGCAAGGTGAACAAGCTCTCCGGCGGTCAGGAGCAGCGGGTGCGCTTCGCGTTCGCCACCGCCGGGGCCTCCGATCTCATCGTGCTGGACGAGCCCACGACCGGTATGGACGTCTCGTCCCGGCAGACCTTCTGGGGCGCGATACGGGAGCAGGCGAAGCAGGGCCGCACCATCCTGTTCGCCACCCACTACCTCGAAGAGGCCGACGCCGTCGCCGACCGGGTGATCGTGCTGCACCGCGGCCGGGTGCTGGCCGACGGCTCGTCCGCCGAGATCAAGGCGATGGCCGGGGCCCGGCGGATCTCCTTCGAGCTGGACGGGCCGGTCGACGAGACGGCGCTGCGCGCCCTGCCCGCGCTGACCGGGATCGAGATTTCGGGGCGTACCGTACGGATGCGGTCCACCGACGCGGACGCGACCGTCCACGCGGTCTACGGGCTCGGGCTCTATCCGCACGGGCTCGAGGTCACCGGCCTCGGTCTGGAGCAGGCGTTCCTCGCCATCACCGACGCCGCGGCGGCAGTTGAGGAGTCCGCACGATGAAGACGCTGGTCAAGCTGGAGATCGCGCGGACCCTGCGCAACCGCAAGTTCATGTTCTTCACGGTCGTCTACCCGTCCGTGCTCTTCCTGCTGATCGCGGGCAGCGCGGACGCCGACGACCGGGTGCCCGGCACCCGGCTGTCGATGCCGCTCTACTACATGGTCGCGATGGCCTCCTTCGGGGCGCTGACCGCCGGGCTGATGGGCAACGGCGAGCGGATCGCCAAGGAGCGCGAGGGCGGCTGGACCCGCCAGCTGCGGCTCACCCCGCTGCCCGGCCGCGGCTATGTGGGGGCCAAGATCGCCGTGGGTGCGGTGGCCACCCTGCCGTCGATCGTGATCGTCTTCGTGGTGGCCGCCGTCGCCAAGGGCGTACGGCTGGACGCCGCCTGGGAGTGGCCCGCGCTGACCGCCGCGATCTGGGCGGGCTCCCTGGTCTTCGCGGCGCTCGGGGTGGCCATCGGCTATCTGGCGAGCGGGGACGCGGTACGGCCGCTGACGATGATCATCTACTTTGGTCTGTCGATCCTCGGCGGACTGTGGATGCCCACCACGTCGTATCCGCGGTGGCTGGAGAACATCGGCGACTACCTGCCCACCCACGCCTACACCGCGCTCGGCCAGGCGATCGAGCTGGGCGGCGCCCCGCACGCCAAGGACGTGGCGCTGCTCATCGGCTATCTCGCGGTCTTCGCGGGCGGCGCGGCATGGCTGTACCGCAAGGACACCCGTAAGGCATGACCGAGGGCGTGGCCCGAGGCGTGATCCGAGGAGAGACCAACCATGGCTGACCGGGCCGAGTGGACCGACGGCGATGCCGAGTGCCGCCCCGGCGGGCGCCGCCGGCCGACCTGGTGGGCCGACGCGATGGCGTACGACGAGGAGTACGACCGGGTGGTCTCCATCGGGCAGCCCCCCGAGAACCGCAGGCAGGCGCTGGTCAAGCTGATGTGGATCGGGATCTGGATGGCCTATATGGGCGCGCCGGTGAGCGATCTGGCCGACGGCAACCACACCGCCCTGGGCACCGTGTGCGGCGGGCTCGGCCTGCTGGTCTTCGTCGCCGTCTATCTGGCGCTGGTCTTCCGGCACACCGGGCGGGCGCTGAGCCGGGCCGCGGTCCTGGGGGCGCTGGGCATGATCTGCGCGCTCGCCGCCGTGCTCACCCTCACCATGGGCGACGACTGGCTGGTGCTCTCGGTCTATGTGTCCGTCGCCTTCGGGGCGGTGCTGCCGCTGCGGCTCGCGAGCTGGGCGATCCCGCTGAACACCGCGTTCATGGTGGCCGTCGGGGTGCTGGTGCGCGGCTCGCACGGGCTGGTGTCCGCCCTCGTCATCCCCTCGCTGCTCGGTGGCTTCGCGATGAGCGGCGTGCGGCAGATGGTCCGCACCACCCGGGCGCTGCGCGCCGCCCGCGCCACCGTGGCCCAGCTCGCCGCCAACGAGGAGCGGCTGCGGCTCGCCCGCGATCTGCACGATCTGCTGGGCCACTCGCTCTCCCTGATCACGCTCAAGAGCGAGCTGGCGGGGCGGATGCTCCCCGACAAGCCCGAGCAGGCGGCGCGTCAGGTGGCCGATATCGAGCGGGTCAGCCGGCAGGCGCTGGTGGACGTCCGGGAGGCGGTCAGCGGCTTTCGCCGCCCCACCCTGGAGACCGAGGTCGCCGGGGCCCGTACCGCCCTCGTCGCCGCGGGCATCGCCGCCGATCTGA
The DNA here is from genome assembly GCF_014712245.1 of Streptomyces sp. 5-10. Taxonomy (NCBI): domain Bacteria; kingdom Bacillati; phylum Actinomycetota; class Actinomycetes; order Kitasatosporales; family Streptomycetaceae; genus Streptomyces; species Streptomyces sp. 5-10. The sequence goes on along the minus strand of NZ_JACVYG010000029.1, from coordinate 33,587 downwards.
GCCGGGCCGACATCCACCACCCCGACCTTCCGCCCGACCAGGAGGGTGCGCTGGCCTGGGCGCTGCGCGAGGCGGTCACCAATGTGGTGCGGCACAGCGGGGCGCGCCGCTGTGCGGTGACGCTCGACGAGACGGGCGACGAGCTGTGCCTGACCGTCACCGACGACGGCCGTGGCGCCACCGGCCCGCACGGCAACGGGCTCACCGGGCTGGCCGAGCGGCTCCAGCTGGCCGACGGCCGCCTGGAGACCGGCCCCGGCGAGCGCGGCGGGTTCACCCTCCGCGCCCTGGTCCCGCTCTCCCGCGGCGCCCGCGTGGAACTGCCCTCGCAGGCGGCGCCGTAGGGAACTCGCAGGCCGTGCCGTAGGGAAGGCGGGTGGTCCGCAGGGAAGGCGGGCGGACCGGCGGGTCCTGGCCACTGCGGGAGCGGCTACGCTGCGGGGCGTGATCCGGGTACTGCTGGCCGAGGACCAGTCCATGGTGCGGGAGGCGCTGGCCGCGCTGCTCGGGCTCGACGACGAGATCGAGGTCGTCGCGCAGGTGGCGCGCGGCGACGAGGTCGTGGACGCCACCCGGACCCATCGCCCCGATGTGGCGTTGCTGGACATCGAGATGCCCGGTATGAGCGGGATCGAGGCCGCCGCCGCGCTGCACCGGGCCGAGCCCGGGATCCGGATCGTGATCCTGACCACCTTCGGCCGGCCGGGCTATCTGCGCCGCGCCATGGAGTCCGGCGCCGACGCCTTCCTGGTCAAGGACGCCCCGGCGGCGCAGCTCGCGGACGCGATACGGCGGGTGCTGCGCGGGGAGCGGGTGATCGACCCCACGCTGGCCGCCGCCGCGCTCGTGGACGGGGCCAGCCCGCTGACCGCGCGGGAGCGCGAGGTGCTGCGCGCCTCGGCGGACGGCTCGACCAACGCGGAGCTGGCCCGCGCGCTGAACCTGTCGCCGGGTACGGTCCGCAACTACCTCTCCACGGCCATCCAGAAGACCGCCGCCCGCAACCGGGCCGACGCCGTCCGCATCGCCCGCGACAAGGGCTGGTTGTAGCGACCGCGCCTGGCGGCCGCGCCCTTGATGGCCGCGCCCTCGACAGGGGCGCGGGCCGTGCCGGGCGGCGAGGGGCGCGGGCCGTGCCGGGCGGCGCGCTCAGTTCAGCATCGCGCGGGCGGCGCGGGCCTGGCGGCGTATCGTCTCGGCGGCGTCGGGCTCCACCGCCGCCACGACCTCCGCGTAGTCCTCCAGCTCCTTGGCGCCGGTCAGGAACTCGCCCCGCTCCACCAGGAGTTTCGCCCGCTCGTAGCGGAGCTCGGCCGGGTGGCTGGGCAGCAGCAGGGACAGCTCCAGCGCCCAGAGCCGGACATCGGTGCGCTCGGGGCGGGCGGACGCCCAGGCGCGGATGTTGTTGAGGATCCGCAGCACGATGTCCAGCGGGCCGGCCGGGGTCAGCATCGACGGCGAGAGCGGGGTGCCCGTGGCCCCCGACACCAGCGTCGCCGCGTCCTCGTCGGACAGCGGCCGCCCGCCGTCGAACGGATCGGCCAGCACATGGCCGCCGTAAGGATCGCCGAAGCCGACCACGAAGTGGCCCGGCAGCCCCACCCCGTACACCGGCGCGCCCGCCCGCCGCGCCACCTCCATCCACACCACGGACAGCAGGATCGGCAGTCCGCGGCGGCGCCGCAGCACCTGGTGGAGGAGCGAGGACTCCAGCCGCCGGTAGTCGGCCGGGCCGCCCCGGAAGCCATGGCGTTCGCCGAGGAGGCGGGCCAGCGCGGCGGCCCAGTCCTCGGGGCCGCCGGGGGAGAAGGGGAGCTGACCGGCCAGCCGATCCAGCTCGATCTGGGCTTCGTCGATTCCGGTCTCGTCCAGGCCGGGGTCGGCCTCCATGCCCACCAGAAGGCACAGCAGCGCCAGATCGGGGCGCTCTTCGCGGGCCGCGTCGGCGAACCGGCGGCGGCGGGAGACGTCGTTCATCCGTGGCATAGCCGCCTCGTACCCTGCTCAGCGCGGATCCTGTCCGGACGCGCGCCAGTGATGGTAGCTGTGGTGGACGGTGAAGCCCATGCCCTCGTAGAGGGCGTGTGCCCCGTCATTGTCCGTCTCCACCTGGAGATACGCGGCTGAGGCGCCCTCGTCGAGCGCCGTGCGGGCCAGCGCCGTCATCACGGCCTTGGCCAGCCCCTGGCGCCGCCGCTCCGGGGCGACCTCCACGGCGGTGAACCCGGCCCAGCGGCCGTCCACCACACAGCGCCCGATCGCGGCCGGGGCGCCGCCCCCTTCCGCCGCTATGGTCGCGAACCACACCGACGGGCCGCCCGACAGCACCGCCCGCGCCTCGGGCGAGGGCTCGCCGGACGACCGCTGGTAGCGGGTCAGCCAGGCGTCGTCGAGGTGGCGGGAGAGCGTCACCGCCGAGATGTCGGCGTCCAGGTCCCCGATGGGGGCCAGCGCCGCAATCTCCATAAGGGAGGAGACCTCCCGTATCCAGCCGCGGCTCTCCAGCTCCGCGGCGAGCAGTTCCTGGGTGCCCTCGGCGCCCGTGCTGACCTGGATGTACGCGGGCAGCTCCCGCGCCGCGTACCATGCGGTCACCCGGCGCAGCGCCGCGTCGAGCCCCATCCCGGGGTCGCCGAGGGGCAGCACCGAATTGGCGCGCCGGGTGAAGCCGCCGGAGGCGCGCAGCGTCCACTCGCCCAGCGGCTCGCTGGTCACCGGCGGCCAGGCCCGGGCGGCGACCCGGTCCAGCTCGGGCGCGCTCGCGGCGGGGCCGCGGCGGCGGGCCGGAGCGGCGGGCACCACCTTGCCCGCCACCAGGGACGACTCGGCGATCCGCACCGGCTCACCGGTGCGCCGGGTGATGGAGAGCGTGCCCTCGGTCCACGATGTGAGAACCCCGACCACGTCGGTGAACGTGGCGCCGGGCTCACGATCTTCGGTCACAAGCCTGACCGAGACGCGTTTTCCCACGTCATCCGGGGTGATCCGGACTTCGAGACGTCCGCCAGTGGTGAAATCCACAGCTCTGTCAGCCCCTCATGTGCGCTCGGTGCCCAAGAACGGAGATACTAGGTGCGGGCATCGACGACGCCGCGCTCCCGCGCGATAGCAGCCCTAACGAGGAGGAACGACAGCGTGACCTACGTCATCGCGCAGCCTTGTGTCGACCTGAAGGACAAGGCGTGCATCGAGGAGTGCCCCGTCGACTGTATCTACGAGGGCCAGCGGTCCTTGTACATCCACCCGGACGAATGCGTCGACTGCGGGGCCTGTGAGCCGGTCTGCCCGGTCGAGGCGATCTTCTACGAGGACGACACTCCCGAGGAGTGGAAGGACTACTACAAGGCGAACGTCGAGTTCTTCGACGAGCTCGGTTCGCCCGGTGGCGCGAGCAAGCTCGGCCTGATCGAGCGGGACCACCCCTTCATCGCCGCGCTTCCGCCGCAGGAGCACGACGAGTAAAACCCCTGCCCCGGCGCCATCGCCCGGAAGCAGTCGGCGGTCCCGTATGGCCTGTGGCCTGCGGGACCGGGCTGTTTCCCGGGCCTCCCCGGCGCTCCCGCGGGCTGCCCGGCGCTCCGGCGGATTTCCCGGAGCCCGCCGGGGGTCCCCGGGGGTCCGCCGGGTCCCCGGGCCCCTCGGCCCGGGCAGTTCCGAAGAAAGCGAGTCACCCCGTGCCACCCGTCTCCGCCCGCCTTCCGGTCTCCGACCGCCTCCCGGTCTTCCCCTGGGACCGGCTCGAACCGTACAAGGCGACCGCCGCGGCCCACCCCGACGGCATCGTCGACCTCTCGGTGGGCACCCCCGTAGACCCGGTCCCCGAGCTGATCCGCACGGCGCTCGCGGACGCCTCGGACAGCCCCGGCTATCCGACCGTCTGGGGCACGGCCGCGCTGCGCGACGCCCTCACCGGCTGGGTGGAGCGGCGGCTGGGCGCGGCCGGAGTGGCCCACACCCAGGTGCTGCCGGTGGTCGGCTCCAAGGAGCTGGTGGCCTCGCTGCCGGCGCAGCTGGGCCTGGGCCCAGGGGACCGGGTCGCCTTCCCGCGGCTCGCCTACCCGACGTACGAGGTGGGCGCGCGGCTGGCGGGCGCCGAGCCGATGCCGTACGACACGGAGACATTCGCGGCCGGCGCCGGGGGCACGGAGCTCGACCCGGCCGGGCTGAAGCTGCTATGGCTGAACTCCCCGTCCAACCCCACCGGCCGGGTGCTGTCCGGGGACGAGCTGCGCGCCGCGGTCGCCTGGGCCCGTGCCCACGGGGTGCTGGTGGTCAGCGACGAGTGCTATCTGGAGCTGGGCTGGGAGGCGGATCCGGTCTCGGTGCTCCACCCGGAGATCTCCGGCGGCTCCTTCGAGGGGCTGGTGGCGGTCCACTCGCTCTCCAAGCGGTCCAATCTGGCGGGCTACCGGGCGGCCTTCCTCGCCGGTGACGAGGCGGTGCTGGGCGAGCTGCTGAAGATCCGCAAGCACGGCGGGATGATGGTCCCCGCGCCGGTGCAGGCCGCCACGGTCGCGGCGCTCGGCGACGACAAGCACGTGACGGAGCAGCGCGAGCGCTACGAGCGGCGCCGGGCCGCGCTGCGGTCGGCGCTGCTGGGCCACGGCTTCCGCATCGAGCACAGCGAGGCGTCGCTGTACCTGTGGGCGACGCGGGACGAGCCCTGCTGGGACACCGTGGGCGCCCTCGCCGAGCTGGGCATCCTGGTGGCCCCGGGCGAGTTCTACGGCGCCGCGGGGGAGCGGCACGTCCGGGTCGCGTTCACGGCGACGGACGAGCGCGTGGAAGCGGCGGTCCGCCGACTGGCGGGCTGAGCACCGGAAGCCGCCCGGGGGTGTCCGGCGGGTCGTGACGCCTGCGGCGGGCTGCTTGCTCCCCTACCCGACCCTTCCCACGACTGGGGCGCAGCCCCAGACCCCGTCCCGGGGCTGCGCCTCGGGTTCCGGCCCGGGGCTCTGCCCTGGATCCCGGGGTCCAGGGGCGGAGCCCCGGTCCGGGGGCTGGGGCGGAGCCCCAGTTTCGGGAAGGGGCGGGGAGGGGAACAGCCCGCCGGACCCGTAGCGGCCGATGAACCCGCAGGGGCCCGGGGAGTTCGCGAACTCCCCGGGCCCCTGCGTACGTCCGGCGGACGATCAGCCGAGCAGCGGCAGGCCCTTGATCGGCAGGCCCCTGACCGGCAGGTCCGGGCCCTGCGGGGCGCTGGGCGCGGGGGCCTGCGGGGCGGCGGCCGGGGCGGCGGGGGCGGCCGGGGCGGGCCGCGCGGGCTTCGCCGCCTTGCCCTTGCCCTTGGCGTGGGCGCCGCCCCTGCCCTTCCCGTGCCCGAGGGCCCGGCCCTCGCCCTTACCGGCGGCCTTGGCGTGCGCGGCCTTGGCGTGGGCGGCCCTGGCCGAGGTGCTCTTGGCCGGGGCGCTCTTGGCGGCCTTGTGGGACTTGGCGGCCTTCCCGCCCTTGGCGGGCTGCGCGGGCTTGTCCGGGGTCACGTTCGCCGGGGCGGCCTTGCCCGGCAGGATCCCCTTGACGGTCCCGCCGGCCTTGCCGCTGACGTCACCCGCCGTGCTCCCGACCTGCTGCGAGGCGACGTCGGCGACCTCACCGACCGAGGCGGCGTCCAGCGAGGACAGCCCCAGGTTGGAGGCCTGCGGCTGGGCCGGCTCCGCCGCACTCGCGGCGCCGGCGGCGCCGACGACGGGAGCCGCGCTCGCCGCGACCAGTAGCGCCGCGCGGGCGATCCGACGGGTGAGAGGGAGGGACATGGTGCTCCTTTGACGAGGGGACAATTGGCGTCTGTGTCCGGCGATTCGGACGCTGTGAATACCGCGTGAACCTCGCGAAGGTTGCGGTGCCCCAAGGCAAAGAGTTGGTAATGCGTCGCATTATCCGTTTCTGCGCGTAATACGCCCGGACCATTCCGCCTTAGGTGCCGCTCAATCCACTGTCAGCCGTCCTGAACTGCGGTGATTCCATGCGCTATCGCATGGTGTCGATCCGTACTTCCGCCCCCGAAATCCCCTTGGCCGGACGCCAACCCGCCCCGGAATTGCGCGCGTTCCATTCACGTTGGCCATAAGAGACACGTTCGATGCGCAACTCGTCCGAGTGGGCCACCGCCCAGTGCGCGATCTCCCAGCCGCGCTGCCCGGTGCGCCCCGGGGCCGCCGCCTCGGGCACCGGAACCAGCACCGTGTGCGGCGAGGGGGCGGCCTGCTCGCCGCCGTGCCCGGCCAAGGCGGGCCGCGCCTCCGTCTCGTCGCCGAACTCCCGCTTGAGCGCGGCCCGTACGCGCACCGGATCGCCCGCCTTGCCGTCGTCCGGCGGCCCCGGGCAGCTGAGGGCCGCCCCGGAGCGCCCGGTGAGGGCGCCGGTCAGCACCACCGCTTCGGTCTCGTGCTTCGCGTACGCCTGCGGGAAGCCGCTGCGCTGCACCCGCTGCGCCGCCACCGTCAGCGGCAGCCGTGAATAGCCGGGCATCCGCACCAGGTCGTCGTAGAACTTCCCGGCGGCGTAGACCGGATCGCGGATCTGCCGCACATTTCCCCAGCCCTGGGACGGGCGCTGCTGGAACAGCCCCTGCGAATCCCGGTCGCCGTGGCGGATGTTGCGCAGCCCCGACTCCTGGAGGGCGGTGGCCAGTGCGATGGTGACGGCCCGCTCGGGCAGCCCGCGGGAGGCGGCCACGGCCTCGATCGTGGCGGCGTTCACGGTCTGCTCGGGGGAGAGCCGCACCTGGACGCCGCCCGCCCGTACGACACAGCGCGGCGGTCCCACACCGCCCGTCACCAGCTGCGCCGCCAGATATCCGGCCAGGCCCAGCAGTACGGCACAGGCGACCGCGGCCCGCAGCAGCCGGGCGCGGTGGGAGAAGACGGACAGGGGCACGGGCCACACGGTACTGGAGCCGCACGCGGCCTGTTTCCCGATCCCGGGTGCGGGGTGGGGAACGCCACGTTCGCGGGGGCGGCCGGGGGTGGCCGGGGGCCGGGGCCGCCGGGCCCGCGGGCCGACCGGCTAGGGTCGCGGGTATGGCACACCCAGCACTCGACCTGTCCCTGGACGCGGCCCGGCTCACCGCCCGGCTCGTCGACTTCCCCTCGGTCAGCGGCGAGGAGAAGGCGCTCGCCGACGCCGTGGAGCAGGCCCTGCGGGCCCTGCCCCAGCTGACCGTCGACCGGGACGGGGACGCCGTCGTGGCCCGTACGAACCTGGGCCGGGACGAGCGGGTCGTGCTGGCGGGCCACCTGGACACCGTGCCGATCGCCGACAACGTGCCCTCGCGCCTCGACGACGACGGCGTGCTGTGGGGCTGCGGCACCTCCGACATGAAGTCCGGCGTCGCCGTACAGCTGCGCATGGCCGCCACCGTGCCCGCGCCCAACCGCGACCTCACCTTCGTCTTCTACGACCACGAGGAGGTCGCCGCCGAGCTCAACGGGCTGGGGCGGCTGGCCAGGAACCACCCCGAGTGGCTGGCCGGGGACTTCGCCGTGCTGCTGGAGCCCACCGACGGCAAGGTCGAGGGCGGCTGCCAGGGCACGCTGCGGGTACGCGTGAGCACCCGGGGGCGGCGCGCCCACTCCGCGCGCAGCTGGCTCGGCGAGAACGCCATCCACAAGGCGGCCCCGATCCTGGACCGGCTGGCCGGTTACCTGCCCCGGCGGGCGGAGATCGACGGGCTGACCTACCGCGAGGGCCTCAACGCCGTGACGATCGAGGGCGGCCACGCGACCAACGTCATCCCCGACTTCTGCACGGTGACGGTGAACTTCCGCTTCGCCCCCGACCGCTCCGAGGAGGAGGCGCTCGCCCACGTCCGCGAGGTCTTCACCGGCTTCGAGGTCGAGCTGACCGACAGCGCGCCCGGCGCCCTGCCCGGTCTCGCCCATCCGTCGGCCGCCGCGCTCGTGGCGACGCTCGGGGTGGAGGTGGCGCCCAAGGACGCCTGGACCGATGTGGCCCGCTTCTCGGCGCTCGGCGTGCCCGCCGTGAACTACGGACCCGGTGATCCGAAGCTGGCCCACACCCGGGAGGAGCACGTTTCGGTCGCCGCCGTTCTGGAGGCCGAAGAGCGACTGCGGGCCTGGCTGACCCGCTAGGCGGTGCCCGGCGGACCGTGACGCCTGCGGCGGGCTTGCTCCCCACCCCGCCCCTTCCCGAAACCGGGGCTCCGCCCCAGCCCCCGGATCGGGGCTCTGCCCCGGGCCCCGTAGCTGGGGCTTCGCCCCCGGGCCCCCGTATCTCGGGTTTCGTCCCGGACCCCGAAACCGGGGCTGTGCGCCAGATCCCGGATCGGGGCTCCGTAGCTGGGGTTTCGTCCCGGGCCCCCGTGTCTCGGGTTTCGTCCCGGACCCCGAAACCGGGGCTGTGCGCCAGATCCCGGATCGGGGCTCCGTAGCTGGGGTTTCGTCCCGGGCCCTGTGTCTGGGGTTTCGTCTCGGGCCCCGAAGCGGGGGCTGTGAGTCTGATGTCTGATCCCGGATCGGGGCTCTGTCTGGGGCCCCGTAGCTGGGGTTTTGTCCCGGGCCCCCGTGTCTGGGGTTTCGTCCCGGGCCCCGAAGCGGGGGCTGTGCGTCTGGTCCCGGATCGGGGCTCTGTCTGGGGCTCCGTAGCTGGGGTTTCGTCCCGGGCCCCGAAGCGGGGGCTGTGAGTCTGATGTCTGATCCCGGATCGGGGCTCTGTCTGGGGCTCCGTAGCTGGGGTTTCGTCCCGGGCCCCCGTGTCTGGGGTTTCGTCTCGGACTCCGAAGCGGGGGCTGTGCCTCGGTCCTGGGCTGGGGCTCCGCCTCTTCTCGCGGCATCGATGTGCCGGCTCCGGCCCGGGGCCCGGGGTCCAGGGGCGGAGCCCCTGGATCGGGAAGGGGCGGGGAGGGGCAAGCATCGCTAGGCGGCTCCGCCGCGTGGTCCGCCAGGCACCCCGTAGCGGCGCCGGCGGACCGCGCACCTGTGTGATCAGCGGTTCGGTGGGTGAGCGTGGCCCGGATTTCGGCTGTAGGCCGCCCGAGGGGCCTACCCTGAACCACAGATCTTTGACCAGATCTTGGTCTTGGCGAAGGGAGCACTCAGTGGGCAACGCCGAAGAAGAGCGAGCGCTGCGGGAGCAGCGTCTGGGCCCGGTCGTGCGCCGCCGCCACCAGATGCGACCCGAGACGACCGACCAGCGGCTCCTGGACACCCAGGGGGCCACTCACTGGGTGCACGAGGACCCGTTCCGGGTGATGCGCATCCAGTCGGAGTTCGTCGAGGGCTTCGGCACCCTGGCGGAGCTGGGCCGGGCGATCAGCGTGTTCGGTTCCGCCCGTACGCCCGAGGGGTCCCCGGAGTACGAGGCGGGGGTGCGGATCGGCCGGGCCCTCGCGGAGGCGGGCTTCGGGGTGATCACCGGCGGCGGCCCGGGCGCGATGGAGGCGGCCAACCGCGGTGCGACCGAGGCGGGTGGTGTCTCGGTCGGCCTGGGCATCGAGCTGCCGTACGAGCAGGGCCTGAACCCGTACGTCGACATCGGGGTCAACTTCCGCTACTTCTTCGTGCGGAAAACGATGTTCGTGAAGTACGCCCAGGGGTTCGTGGTGCTGCCCGGCGGGCTCGGCACGCTCGACGAGTGCTTCGAGGCGCTCACCCTCGTCCAGACCAAGAAGGTCACCCGCTTCCCGATCGTCCTCTTCGGCAGCGCCTACTGGAAGGGCCTCGTCGACTGGCTCACCAACACCCTCATCGCGGAGGGCAAGGCGTCCCCGCACGACCTGGACCTGTTCCACCTCACCGATGACATCGACGAGGTGATCGACCTGGTGACCAAGGAGTCCGGCCCCTGACCGCGCGCGTCTCCGCACGATCCGCTCAGGCCAGTCCCCGGCGGGCGACCGCCGGGGACCGGTGGCCCGCGATGGACGACACCATGTCCAGCACCTGACGGGTCTCCGCCACCTCGTGCACCCGGTAGACCCGGGCCCCCAGCCAGGCCGATACGGCGGTCGTCGCGAGCGTGCCGATCAGTCGCTCCTTGACCGGCCGGTCCAGGCTCTCGCCGACGAAGTCCTTATTGGACAGCGAGACCAGCACGGGCCAGCCGGTCTCCGCCAGCTCGCCCAGCCGTCGCGTCGCCTCCAGGGAGTGGCGGGTGTTCTTACCGAAGTCATGGCCCGGGTCGATCATGATCCCGTCCCGCCGCACCCCCAGTTCGACGGCGCGCTCCGCGAGCTCCAGGGTGACCCGCAGGATGTCCTCCACCACATCGTCGTAGCCGATCCGGTGCGGGCGGGTGCGCGGCCGGGCCCCGCCCGCGTGGGTGCACACCAGCCCGGCGCCGTACCGGGCGGCGACCTCGGCCAGCTTGGGGTCGACCCCGCCCCAGGCGTCGTTGAGCACATCCGCGCCCGCTTCGCAGACCGCCTCGCCGACCTCATGGCGCCAGGTGTCCACGCTGATCACCACGTCCGGATGGCGCCTGCGCACCTCGGCCACGAAACCCACCGTGCGGCGCGCCTCCTCCTCGGCGCTCACCTCGTCGCCCGGACCGGCCTTGACGCCGCCGACGTCGATGATCGCGGCGCCGTCCGCGATCGCCTGCTCCACCCGGGCCAGGGCGGGTTCGTCGCTGAAGGTCGCACCCTGGTCGTAGAAGGAATCCGGCGTCCGGTTCACGATCGCCATGATCACCCGGTCGTTCTCGCCGAACTCACGTCGTCCCAGCCGCAGCATCGAACTTCCCTCACGTCTTCTTCCAGGTTGCGGGCAGCGACGATAACTGTCAGAGGGGCATGGCACGATCGGGGCAGACAGTTATCGAGGCCGACGGACACAGACTCAACCATGCATCTGACGGGGAGACGATCACCGTGTTCTTGTTCTTGCTGATCGCGCTGGTCGTTGTGGTCGGCGGGGTCACGCTCGCCGTCGTCGGCGGCGGTGACGGCCCGCTCACCGACGCGCCCCCGGACCGGCTGGACGATCCGCTGCCCGCCGACCGGCCGCTGGCGCGCGCCGACGTGGAGGGGCTGCGGCTCCCCATGACGCTGCGGGGCTACCGGATGGCGGACGTCGACGATGTGCTGGGCCGCCTCGGCGCCGAGCTCGCCGAGCGGGACGCCCGGATCGCCGAGCTGGAGGCGGCGCTCGCCGGTCCGCGCCCGAAGCCCTTGTCGTCCTCCGGGCCCGGCCCCGATCCGCTGTCGGCCCCGGAGGGCGACCATGGCTTCGGGCCGAGCGGCCTCGAGGGCCCCGGCCCCGAGCGGCGCGGCTTCGAGGACGGCGGCTTCGAGGGCAGGGGCTTCGACGGGATCGGCTTCGACGGAAACGGCTTCGAGGGCCGCGGTTACGAAGGGCATGGCGCATGAGCGAGCGGGGTGTGGTCGAGGGGCCGGACGGTCTGCCGCGCTGTCCCTGGGGCCTGGAGAGCGAGACCATGGCCGACTACCGCGTCTACCACGACACGGAGTGGGGCCGCCCGGTCCACGGCGATGACGCGCTCTATGAGCGGATCTCCCTGGAGGCGTTCCAGTCCGGGCTGTCCTGGCTGACGATCCTGCGCCGCCGGGAGGGGTTCCGGGCCGCCTTCGCCGACTTCTCGATCAAGAAGGTCGCGGAGTTCACCGAGGCCGACGAGGCGCGGCTGCTCGCCGACCCCGGCATCATCCGCAACCGCGCCAAGATCGCCGCCACGATCGCCAACGCCCGTGCCGCGGCGGCGCTGGCGCCCGGGGAGCTGAGCGAGCTGATCTGGTCCCACGCCCCGTCGCCGGACGGCCGCCCGGTCCCGCGGACCTTCGCCGACGTTCCCGCGATCACCCCGGAGTCCACGGCCCTCAGCCGCGATCTCAAGAAGCGCGGCTTCCGCTTCGTCGGCCCCACCACGGCCTATGCGCTGATGCAGGCATGCGGCCTGGTCAACGACCATCTGGCCGACTGCCACGTCCGCGACGCGGTCTGAGCGCCCCGGCCGCCGGCCTTCGGTGGCCGGGGGACGGGGCCGAGGCCGGGCGGCCGGGCTGCCGGTCCGCTCAGCGGCCGGTGAACCTCGGCTTCTCCTTCTTCACGAACGCGTTCACCGCGATGGCGTGGTCGTCCGAGGCCCCCGCGCGGCGCTGCAGCTCGTCCTCCATGGCCAGGGCCTCGGTGAGGGTGTGGCCCGCGGCGAACGCCAGGGACTCCTTGATCGCCGCATAGGCCGCGGTGGGGCCCTCGGCCAGCCGCCGGGCGACCGCCGCCGCCTCGGAGGCCAGCTCGCCGGCCGGGACCACCCGGTGGGCGATGCCCAGGCCGAGCGCCTCCTGGGCGTCGATGGTGCGCGGGAAGAGCAGCAGATCCGCCGCCCGGCCGTAGCCGATCAGCCGCTGAAGGGTCCAGGAGACGCCCGAGTCGGCGGTCAGCGCGACCCCGGCGAAGGAGGTGTTGAAGGAGGCGGTGTCGGCGACGATCCGGTAGTCGGCGGCGAAGGCGAAGCCCGCCCCGGCGCCCGCCGCGACGCCGTTGACCGCGGCGACCACCGGCTTCGGCATCCCGGCGATCGCGGTGACGATCGGGTTGTAGTGCAGCGCCACCGTGCTCATGGTCGAGCCCTCACCGCTGCCGTCGCGGTCGGCGGCCAGCAGGCCGATGTGCTCCTTGAGGTCCTGGCCGACGCAGAAGGCGCGCGGCCCGGAGCCGGTGAGCAGCACGGCCCGCACCGCCGGGCTCTCCGCGGCCTCCAGCAGCGCGTCGCGCAGCGCCTCCTTGGTGTCGATGTTCAGGGCGTTCATCGCGTCGGGACGATTCAGCGTGATCGTCGCGAGACCCTCGGTGAGGTCGTAGAGCACGGTGTCGGCCATGGCGGTCCTCCGGCGGTGGGGCGAGGCGGGCGGCTCGGGCTGCGGCCGCATCGGCGGGCCCGGGAGGGGCCCGCCGATGCGGTCAGCGCACAGCATGCCGGAGATCATGACCGACCGACATGTGACCCGCGTCAAAGAACCGGCCCTTCGTTCGGTGACGGCGGGCGTACGCTACCGCGAGCCCCTCCCCGAATTGGGTGGTTTTGGGAGAACGTCTCGCACAGGCGTTGCCGACCGATGTTGGTCATCGGGTCGTGCCATGCGGGATAATGAGGGGGAAGCAACGTGTTCGATGCCGGTGACACCTGGGTTGTCGGCTGCGATGAGCTGGTTTCAGGAAGGGGAACGAGCATGGCGGCCATGAAGCCGCGGACGGGCGACGGCCCGCTCGAGGTGACCAAGGAGGGGCGGGGCATCGTCATGCGCGTTCCGCTCGAAGGCGGCGGTCGGCTCGTCGTCGAGCTGACACCGGACGAGGCCGACGCCCTCGGCGATGCCCTGAAGAAGGTTGTCGGCTGACGGCTTACGGCCCACCATCACCCGCGCGCTGCCCCGGCGGCCGGTACGTCAGGTACCGACCGCCGGGGCAGCGCTCGTACGGGGGTTCCGCCGGAGGAGGCGGAGGGCGGCCGTTCCCGAATCGGTGAGGATTCAGCCCCGATCAGCCCCGTCCGACCGCGAGAATCGGCCCCGTGCGGCCGCGAGGATCCAGCCCCGCCTGACCGCGAGGATTCAGCCCCGTCCGACCGTGGGATTCAGCCCCGCTTGACCGCGCAGAGCAGGCCGTCGCCGACCGGCAGCAGGGACGACTGGAGCACGGTGGACTCCCGTACGGTCCGCAGCAGCTCGCGCACCCGCAGCACCTCCGTCGGCTGTGCCGCGGAGTCCACGGTCCGCCCGTTGGTGAAGACCCCCTCGAAGCAGACCAGCCCGCCGGGCCGCAGCAGCCGCAACGATTCGGCGAGGTAGTCCAGGCACTCCAGCCGGTCGCCGTCGCAGAAGACCAGGTCGTAGCCGCCGTCGGCCAGCCGGGGCAGGACGTCGAGGGCGCGGCCGGGGATGAAGCGCGCCCGGTTCCCGGTGAATCCGGCCGCGCGGAACGCCTGCCGGGCGAACTGCTGCATCTCCGGTTCGGTGTCCACGGTGGTCAGCACGCCGTCCGGGCGCATTCCGCGCAGCAGATGGATTCCGGAGACGCCCGTGCCGGTGCCGATCTCGGCGACGACCTTGGCGTCGGCGGTGGCAGCGAGCAGCCGCAGCGCGGCGCCGGTGCCCGCCGACACCGAGCGCAGCCCTGCTTCCCGGGCCCGGTCGCGGGCCCAGTGAAGGGCTTCGTCCTCGGCGACGAACGCGTCGGCGAACGCCCAGCTCGTCTGCCGGTTGCCGGTAATGACCCTCTCCTGTCCCCGTAGTTGGCGCAACGGTGACTGTATCCGCTGCGCACGGGAACCCGCAGATGGGACCAGGCGTTGTAGAGGCCGGGGGGACCGTATGGATCACGACCAAATGCAGGTCAAAAATGCTTATCCGGAGCTAACGGGCGAGGTGGATATGGTAGGGGCTCTACTGGACACCACCAGAGCCGACAGGGGAGGTGCGGCTGCGGCCGGTGACCGGAGAGTGCTGAAGCGCTTTCGCAGGTCAGCGGGCGAGCCGAAATCCGTGACCAACACCGCTGACCGTTCTCACCCCCGTAGCCCGCAGGGCACGGGAGGTGCGCCCGTCGCCGAGTCCGCCACCACCGCGACCTTCGCCACGGATGCGGACGCGGCGTGGACGCCTCCCACCTGGGAGGAGATCGTCAGCACTCACAGCGCACGGGTCTACCGCCTCGCCTATCGGCTCACCGGTAACCAGCACGACGCCGAGGATCTCACCCAGGAAGTGTTCGTCCGCGTCTTCCGCTCGCTGTCGACGTACACCCCGGGCACCTTCGAGGGCTGGCTGCACCGCATCACCACCAATCTCTTCCTCGACATGGTCCGCCGCCGGCAGCGCATCCGCTTCGACGCGCTCGGCGAGGACGCGGCGGAGCGGCTCCCCAGCCGCGAGCCCTCTCCCCAGCAGCACTTCAACGACACCCACTTCGACGCGGATGTGCAGCAGGCGCTGGACACCCTCGCCCCGGAGTTCCGCGCCGCCGTGGTGCTCTGTGACATCGAGGGGCTGTCGTACGAGGAGATCGCGGCCACCCTGGGCGTCAAGCTGGGCACCGTGCGCAGCCGCATCCACCGCGGCCGCTCGCATCTGCGCAAGGCGCTGCAGCACCGGGCCCCCGCGGCGCGGACCGGACAGCAGCATGAGGTCGCCGCGGTGGCGCCGCGTGTCACGGCCCCCCGGCTGAGTGGGGAGGTCGGAATCGCGTGACCCGATCAGGCGGTCCGTCCCCCGCCGAGCAGCATCTCGGCGACCGCCTTGCGGCTCTGGTCGACGGTGAGCTGGGGCATGACGCGCGGGAGCGCGTCCTCGCCCATCTCGCCACCTGCTGCAAGTGCAAGGCGGAAGCCGATGCTCAGCGTCGGCTGAAAAACGTGTTCGCCCAGACGGCGCCCCCGGCACCGTCGGAGGGCTTTCTGGCCCGTCTCCAGGGCCTGCCGGCCACGGGCGGCGAGGACGGTGTGGGTGGCTCCCCCTTCGGGGGCCCGGGCGTCTTCGGCCCGCGCGATCTGCGCGGCGGCTCGCGGGACGTGCGCGAGCTGCGCGATGTGCGGGAGGCGGAGGAGAGACGGGAGCGGGCGTTCGCCTTCGTGCCCGCGGTGCCCCCGGGCACCGCGATCGCACCGGCGGCGTCGGCCCGTGCCTCGCGGCAGCGCGGCTTCCGGATCCATGAGGTCGAGCGCCCCGCCCCGCGCCGCAGGTTCGCCTTCGCGGCGGCCGGAGCGGTCTCGCTGGCGGCCTTCGCGCTCGGCGCGGCCCTGCCGCTGGACGCGGCGGTCGACCCCCCGGGGAATTCGGCCGACGGCGCCGACACCGCGGTCTCCCCGGTGGGCGCCGACACCGCCGTGAACGCGGGCGTGCGGGAGCGCACCCGCCAGGAGGTGGGCCTGCTGGCCACCACGGACACCAGCACGGGCGCCCCGTCCCCGACGGCCACCCCGTACCCACCGTCCCTGCGCCAGCCCGTGGCGGCGCTGAATCCGCTGATACAGCCGATTCTGTCGGTCACCGAGCTGCTGCGGACGTCGAACTCCACACCCCCGGCCCCCCGGCCGACCCAGCTGGAGGTCCCGTCCGGACCCGCGTCGGGCGGCTCGCCGTACCTCGGGGTCAGCGCGCCCCCGAAGTAGCGCGGAAGCGGTACGACGGCGATCACGGCGCCCCGTTTCCGGCCGCCCGTGTCTTTGCCGATCATGACAAGGTCTTTTCGTCCGCCCTGCGCGAGCGCCGACGGACCTGATTGAATCGCCTCCGGGCAGCGCGACCCGGAGGCGGCGATGTATGCCCCCGGACGGGTGCGGTCCCTGCCTGTCTGCGGGAACTTGGGGAGATCATGGACGAGCCGATGGCCAAGGCCCCTGGGCCCAAGCCGAAGCCGAAGTGGTGGAGCCGTCCGGCCGCCGCGCGACCCGGCGACCGGCCGAGCGACGCGGCGGAGGGCGCCGAGGAGCGTGCGGAGGCGGCCGCGGCGCAGGTGGCGCCGGAGCCGGTGGACGCCCCCGTGGAGGGCCCGGCGCCCGAGGAGCGGGCGCCTCGGCCGTTGCATGAGCCCGACCCGTACAGCACCCCGCCCTACGGCGACCCAGGGCCCTGGGCCCCGGCCCCGCCCGTTCAGCACCCGGTGGCGACCCCCGCGCAGGGCACGCACGTCCCGCCCGGAATGGCCCAGGCGCCGCCCCAGGCGCCCGGGATGACCCCGCCCCACGGCACCACCGTGCCGCCCGCCGCGGGGCCCGTACCGGGCCAGGGCGCGCCCCCGCCCCTGCCGCGGCACCCCGGGATGACCCCGCCGCACGGCACACAGCTGCCTCCGGGCCCCGGAGAGCCCCACCAGGGCCACCAGCCGCACCAGAGCCACCAGGGCGCCCCCATGGCGCGGCCCGCCCAGAGCGCCCAGTGGGGTGCCTACGACCCCTGGGCCGTGGTCCCGCCGCCCGCCGAGCGCGAGCGGAAGACCGTCTCGCGCCGCGGCGCGTGGATCGCCGTGCTGCTGATCGCCCTGGTCGCGGGGTGCCTCGGTGGCGGTATCGGCGCCTACGCGGAGCGGGACCGCGCCTCCGGGGGCGTGGATGTGAAGCTGCCGCAGGCCCCGGTCGAGAAGGAGGCCAGGTCGCCGGGCAGCGTCGCCGGGATCGCCGCCAGCTCGCTGCCCGGCGTGGTGACCATCCATGTGCGCGGCAGCGCGGAGGAGGGCACCGGCACCGGATTCGTCCTCGACAAGCAGGGCCACATCCTCACCAACAACCACGTCGTCCAGCCGGCCGGCACGGACGGCGACATATCGGTGACCTTCAACAGCGGCCAGGACGCCAAGGCCAAGGTGATCGGCCGGGACGCCGGGTACGACCTCGCGGTGATCAAGGTCGACCGCGTCTCCGGGCTCACCCCGCTGCCGCTGGGCAACTCCGACTCCGTGCGCGTCGGCGACCCCGTCGTGGCCATCGGGGCCCCCTTCGACCTGGCGGGCACGGTCACCTCCGGGATCATCAGCGCCAAGGAGCGCCCCATCACCGCGGGCGGCGAGAAGGAGGACGGCAGCGACGTCAGCTATGTCGACGCGCTGCAGACCGACGCCCCGATCAACCCGGGCAACTCCGGCGGCCCCCTGGTCGACCGCAAGGCGCGGGTCATCGGGATCAACAGCGCGATCCGGGCCGCCGACGACGGCTCGGGCCTCGGCGGCGGCCAGGGCGGCAGCATCGGCCTGGGCTTCGCCATCCCGATCAACCAGGGCAAGCGGGTCGCCGAGGAGCTGATCAACACCGGGAAGGCCACCCATCCGGTCATCGGCGTCACCCTCGACATGGGTTACACGGGCGACGGCGCCCGGGTGAACACCAAGGGCGCCGGCGGTGGCCCGCCGGTCACCGCGGGCGGCCCCGGCGACAAGGCGGGGATCGAGGCCGGTGACGTGATCACGGAGGTGGACGGCGTCCAGGTGCACAGCGGCCAGGAGCTGATCGTGAAGATCCGCAGCCACCGCCCCGGGGACCGGCTCGAGCTCACCGTCGAGCGCGACGGCAAGGAGCGCGCCGCGGAGCTGACCCTGGGCTCGGCGAGCAGCGGCTGACGCCCGTTGTTGGCCCGGCCGTCTCCCGCGCCGCCCCCACCGCCAGGTACGGTATTGAGTGGCCCAGGCCGGGGCCCAGACGTCTTGAGGAGCTGCAAGGTGTTGGACATAGGACCTCTCGAGCTTGTCGCGCTCGTTGTCCTTGCGGTGCTCGTCTTCGGCCCGGACAAGCTCCCGAAGGTGATTCGGGACGTGACGCAGTTCATCCGGAAGATCCGGGAGTTCTCCGACAGCGCCAAGGAGGACATCCGCTCCGAGCTGGGGCCGGAGTTCAAGGACTTCGAGTTCGAGGACCTCAACCCGAAGACCTTCGTGCGCAAGCACGTGCTGGACTCCGATGAGCTGGGCCTGAAGGAGATCCGGAACGGTTTCGACCTCCGCAAGGAGATGGCGGAGGTCGCCGACGCGGTGCACGGCCGGGAGAGTGATCCGCAGCAGGGCTCTTCAGGGGCTTCCGGCACCACTCCGCCGTCCCTGTCCAAGGACGGCTCCAACACGCCTGACCTGCTGCGCAAGCGCGAGGAGCCGGGGCGCGACGAGCGTCCGCCTTTCGACTCCGACGCCACTTGATCCCCCCGTATGCCCGGCCTGGTTGACCCGTATGGCTATCCTCCCTTTGTCCGGGGTGAGGGTCGCCCGAGGGGGGCGGGCCGCCCACGACGCAGGGCACACGAGGAGGCCGCGCGCACATGGAGACCACGGGTCGGCTAGGGGAACGAGGGGTGGCAGCGGCCGCGCAGGGGATGCCGGCCGACGCCCGGCGGAGCGTCGACGGCTATCTGATGGCCGCCTTCCCCTGGTACGGGCTTGACGAGGCGTTCACCGGCCCCCGCTGGCTGATGCAGGTGGGCGCGGCCGCGGACGGCATCGTGGAGTACGGCTCGACCGGTCATGGCGAGGAGCCGTCCCTGAAGGTCGAGACCGATATGGACCAGCAGCGCTTCACGGTGGTCGTCACCGTCGCCAGCCGCCCGGGGCGGGACAGCTCCGACGGCACCGGCAAGCTGGAGGCCACCTCGGTCTCCTCGGCCGCCTGGCTGGCCGGCTCCGGTCTGTTGTCGTGCACCTGGCCGACCCGCATGGAGCGGGCGCTGCGCCAGGACTGGCTGGACCAGCAGACCGCGATCGCCTGGGAGCTGGCGGACGACCTGGAGGGCGAGAGCTGGTCGCAGCTGTCGCTCCCGGTGGACGGGGTGCCGACCGACTTCCACTACCGCGAGTCGGAGTACGGCTGGGTGCTGGCCGGTACGGCGAACGAGGACGTGCACATCGGCGCGTACGGGCGCGGGATGAGCGCCTACGGCCTGGGCTTCGCCGTCGTGAAGGACATCGCCCGCTACGACGGGTAGGGGCGTTACCCGGCTGAGGGTAGGGCGTACCCGGCTGAGGGGCGGTTTCCTCCGGGAAACCGCCCCTCAGCCGTGGGGCGCGGGCGCGTCGGCCATGGGCCGTGGCCGAGCGCGCTCGCTCAGAACTTGTTGCGCGGGGTGACGCCCAGCGACATGCCCGCGAGGCCCCGCTGCCGTCCGCCGATCTTGCCCGCGATCGCCTTGAGCGCGCTGCCCGCCGGGGAGTCGGGGTCGGTCAGCACGACCGGCTTGCCCTCGTCGCCACCCTCGCGCAGCCGTACGTCGATCGGGATGGCGCCGAGGACCGGCACCGTCGTACCGGTGGTCCGGCTGAGCCCGTCGGCGACGACCTGGCCACCGCCGGTGCCGAAGACGTCGACCATCTCGTCGCAGTGCGGGCAGGGCAGCCCGGACATGTTCTCCACCACGCCGACGATCTTCTGATGGGTCTGGACGGCGATGGCGCCCGCCCGCTCGGCGACCTCGGCGGCGGCCTGCTGCGGCGTGGTCACCACCAGGATCTCGGCGTTGGGCACCAGCTGGGCGACGGAGATCGCGATGTCGCCGGTGCCCGGGGGCAGGTCGAGCAGCAGCACATCGAGGTCGCCCCAGTAGACATCGGCCAGGAACTGCTGGAGCGCGCGGTGCAGCATCGGCCCGCGCCAGACCACCGGGGCGTTCCCGGGCGTGAACATCCCGATCGAGATCACCTTCACGCCGTTCGCCGACGGTGGCATGATCATGTTCTCGACCTGGGTGGGCCGTCCGTCGGCGCCCAGCATGCGCGGCACCGAGTGGCCGTAGATGTCGGCGTCCACCACGCCGACCTTGAGCCCGTCCGCGGCCATCGCGGCGGCCAGGTTGACCGTCACCGAGGACTTGCCGACCCCGCCCTTGCCGGAGGCCACCGCGTACACCCGGGTCAGCGAGCCGGGCTTGGCGAAGGGCACCTCGCGCTCGGCCTGGCCGCCGCGCAGCGAGGCGGCCAGCTCACGCCGCTGCTCGTCGCTCATCACCTCGAGGTCGACCGTGACTCCGGTCACACCCTCGACCCCGGCGACCGCCGTCCGCACGTTGCCGGTGATCGTGTCCCGCATCGGACAGCCGGAGACCGTGAGGTAGACCACCACGGCGACCGAGCCATCCGCCGCGATCTCGACGGATTTGACCATGCCGAGTTCGGTGATCGGCTTGTGGATCTCCGGGTCGTTGACCGTCGCGAGCGCGGCGCGCACCGCGTCTTCGCTCGGCGCTGGGAGGGTGTCGGTAGCCATACGGAGATGGTACGGCGCCGTGGGCGGGGCGCGGACGGCCGTCAGCGGTCGCGTTCCTCACTCGGCAGGGGTTCGCCGTGGCCGCCCGGCCGCGGGGCGCTCCGGCCGCCGTCCGGGCCCTGGCGCAGCTCCGCCAGCTGGTCGCGGAGCCAGTCGCGGGTGGCGACCTCGCCCAGCCCGGTGCGCAGCGCCGCGATCTCCCGGGTGAGGAACTCGGTGTCGGCGATGGACCGTTCGTTCTGCTTGCGGTCCTGTTCGAGGTTGACCCGGTCCCGGTCGGCCTGCCGGTACTGGGCCAGCAGGATCAGCGGGGCGGAGTACGACGCCTGGAGCGAGAGCATCAGCGTCAGGAAGATGAACGGGAACGGGTCGAAACGCAGCCGCGGCGGCGCCAGGCTGTTCCAGAGCAGCCATAAGGCCACGAAGACCGTCATCCAGGCGATGAACCGCCCGGTGCCCAGGAAGCGCGCGATCCGCTCCGACGCCTTGCCGAACGCCTCGGGGTCCCAGCGCGGCAGCGGGCTGCGGCGCCGCGCCTTGGGCCGGTCCAGACGGCCGCCGTCACCGTCCATCGGCGGCCTCCGGCAGGGCCATCCCGGCGTGCAGCTCGCGCTCCCGCCAGTCGGACGGCAGCAGATGGTCCAGGACGTCGTCGACGGTCACCGCGCCGAGCAGCGAGCCGGTCTCGTCCACGACGGGCGCCGCGAGCAGGTTGTACGTGGCCAGATGGCCCGCGACGACGGGCAGCGGGGTGTCCGGCGGCAGCGTCGGCAGATCGCTGTCAACGGCCGCGCCGACGAGGGTGAACGGCGGATCGCGCAGCAGCCGTTGGAAGTGGATGATGCCCAGGTAGCGGCCGGTGGGCGTCTGGTCGGGCGGGCGGCAGACGTAGACCTGGGCGGCGAGCGCGGGGGTCAGGTCCTGGTCGCGCACCCGGGCGAGCGCGTCCGCGACGGTGGCGTCCGGGCGCAGCACGATCGGCTCGGTCGTCATCAGACCGCCCGCCGACCCCTCCTCGTACGACATCAGCCGGCGCATGTCCGCGGCGTCCCGGGGGCGCATCAGGTCCAGCAGCCGCTCCTTGTCGGACTCGGGAAGCTCGGAGAGCAGATCGGCCGCGTCATCGGGGTCCATGGCCTCCAGGACGTCCGCCGCGCGCTCCTCCTTGAGCTTGCCGAGGATCTCCACCTGGTCGTCGTCGGGCAGCTCCTCCAGGACGTCCGCGAGTCGCTCGTCGTCCAGGGCGGCCGCCACCTCGCCCCGGCGCTTGGCGGACAGGTGGTGCAGTACGTTGGCCAGGTCGGCGGGGCGCAGCTGCTCGAAGGTGGCCAGCAGGGTCTCCGCGCCCTGCCCCTGCTCCTCCAGTGAGAAGCCGGTGACCGCCGACCAGTCCACGGTCAGCGTCTCGCCACGGCGGCGCAGCGCGCGGGTCCTGCCGCGGCGTACGAAGACCTTGTCGACCTCCCACTCCCGGCGCGCGGGCAGCTGGCTCATCGAGACGTCCAGGACCGTCACCGGGTCACCGGTCTCGACCAGCCGCACCGTGCGGTCGAGCAGTTCGCCGAGGACCAGGGTCTCGGTGGGGCGCTGTTCGAAGCGGCGCATGTTGAGCACGCCGGTGGTGATGACCTGGCCGGACTCCACACCGGTCACCCGGGTCATGGGCAGGAAGATCCGGCGGCGGCCGATCACCTCGACCACCAGGCCGAGCACCCGTGGCGGGCGGCCGGCCAGCCGCAGCATCGCCACGACATCGCGCACCCGCCCCACCTGGTCGCCGTTCGGGTCGAAGACGGCGACACCCGCGAGATGCGAGACGAAGACCCGGGGGGCGCCTGCCGGCATGCCTGCCTCCCCTCGTAGGTGGGGCTCCCTTGTCAGATTTCGTGGTCGTTCAAGGCAATGATCCGCTCTTCACCGGGTTCAGGCTAACGTGCCCGCACCTGCCCTGCCGCCGGGCGAGGGCGCCGCGGTACCCGGCGGACACCGCGGGGCGGCACCGGTACGCTGCCCTACTGCACCGGCATCAGGAGGCAGAGCGGACGTGCGCACCCGGAACAGGGCTGTCGTTGCGGCGATGTGCGCGGGGTTGGCCGCCACGCTCGCCGCGTGTGGCGGCGGCGGTGGGGAGAAGGACCCCGACGCGGGGACGAACGGCGTGGGAAAGCTCCCCGCCACGAAGATCGAGAGCAAGGCCCGTCAGGCGGCCACCAGTGCGAATTCGGTGCGGCTCTCCGGCAACCTCGTCACCAGGGGAGCCACCTACAAGCTGAACATGCGGCTCAACGCCGACGGCGGGACGGGCCAGGTCTCCACCAAGGGCTCCAGCTTCGAGCTGCTGCGGGTCGGCAAGGAGCTCTACCTCAAGGCCGACGCGGGCTTCTGGTCGCACGACGAGTCGCACGACGGCGAGGGTGACGGCGGCGAGGGTGACGGCGGCGGCGCGGGCGACGCGGCCGGCAAGCTGGACAACAAGTATGTGAAGGTCCCCTCCGGCGACCCCTCCTACCAGCGGCTCAGCGGTTTCACCGATATGAAGCTGCTGCTCGACGGGTTGCTCGGACTGCACGGCGAGATCACCACGGGCGACCACGGGCAGGTGGACGGCGTGCGGACGATCACCATCAGCTCCGGTAAGGCCGGTGAGGGTGGCTCGCTCGACGTCTCCCTGGAGGGCCGGCCGTATCCGCTGCGGTTGCGGCGGGCGGGCGGCGCGGGTGTGATCCGGCTCGCGGACTGGAACGAGGGCTTCAAGATCACCGCCCCCGAGAAGGGCCATGTGCTCGACTACGGGCAGCAGATCCCGGAGACGCCGTAGGCGCGGGCGCGCCGTGTAAGGGCGCGCCCTTACGCCTGCGGCGGCCTGCTCCCTCCCCCGGCCCTTCTCACGGCATCGATATGCGGCTCCGCCGCGTGGGGTCTGGGCGGAGCCCAGTTTCGGGAAGGGGCGGGGAGGGGGAAGCGTCGATGTGCGGCTCCGCCGCGTGGCCCGCCGGACACCCGTAGGACGCGTCCTTACGGTCGTCAGCCGGCTAGGACGCGTCCTTACGGTCGTCACGGGCCCGCTTCCTGCGGCGGGCCAGGAGCTTGGGGAGCGCCGCCGGGATCGGGCGGCGGGTGGTCGCGGGGGACGGCAGCGGGGCCGCCGCCAGGGAGCCGGTGGGGTGCTCGGCGAGCGCCCCGGGCGCGGGCTCCAGCCGCAGCACCCGGCACTCGCGCGCCCAGCGCTCCGCGATGTGGTCGGCGTCCGCCGCGTTCAGCCGCTTGCCCTTGAGCTCGTCGACCGCCGCGGTCCACGCCTCGCCGCCCGGGGTCAGCTCGACCACCCGCGCGGGCCAGCTCACCAGGCGCCCGCCCTTGTCCTTGCTGCGCACGGTCACCGTGGCGCTGCCGCCATCGGCCAGCCCGAGGTCCTTGAGGGGCTGCTCGTCGGGCCCGTCCCCGACGAGGCAGACCGCGCCCTCGTGCCAGATGTGCCACAGGGCGCGCGGGGCACCCTCGGTGCCCTGGGCCCAGATGAGGGCGGACTTCTTGGCCGCCTCCTCGACAAGGGCACGGTCCATCGGCGTCTGCGTCATGCCGACAGCCTAGGCCAGCCACGCACCCGTCCCAGCCCGTGAAATGACAGTTCCGTCTCACCGTCACGCGCCTTACCCTGGCGCCGTGCCCATCGCCCGTACCGCCCGCGCCGCCCGCGCCGCGGCCTCCACCGCCACGCCCACCGCGCCCGGTGACGGTGGCCGCTTCCACGGCGGCCCTGTGGACATCGCGCTCCTTACGGTCGCCATCGCCGGGGTCTCGCTCTCCGCGCCGCTGGCCGCCGCGACGGTGGCGCCCGCGCTCGCCATCGCCTTCTGGCGCAACGCCATGGCGGTGGGCGCGCTCACCCCGTTCGCCCTGTGGCGCCACCGCGGCGAGCTGCGCGGGATGGGCCGCCGTACGGCGCTGCTGTCGGCCGGGGCGGGGGTGCTGCTCGCGGTGCACTTCGGGGCCTGGCTGCCGAGCCTCCACATGACCTCCGTGGCCTCCTCGACCGCGCTGGTGACCACGACCCCCATCTGGACGGCGCTGCTGCTGCGGCTGCGCGGCCACCGCCTGCCCACGCTCGCCTGGCTGGGCATGGGGCTGGCGATCCTCGGTGTGGTGATCCTCACCGGGGTCGACCTGTCCGCGTCCCCGCGCGCCCTGCTGGGCGACGGGCTCGCGCTGCTGGGCGGGGTCGCGGCGGCCGGGTACGTGCTGCTCGGGGCGGAGGTGCGCCGTTCGGTGAGCACCACCGCGTACGCCTACGTCTGCTACACCACCACCAGCGTGCTCCTGCTGCTGACCTGCCTGGTGGCGGGCGCGGAGCTCGGCGGCTACAGCGGCACCACCTGGCTGCGGCTGGCCGCGCTGACGGTCACCGCGCAGCTGCTGGGGCACACCCTCATCAACCGGGTGGTCAAGGGCCTCGGCCCGTCCGTCACCTCGACCGCGATCCTGCTGGAGACGCCGGGGGCGGCCCTGATCGCGGCCCTGTGGCTGGGCCAGATGCCGCCCGTGGCCGCCTACCCGGCGCTCGCGGTGATCCTCGGCGGGCTCGCGCTGGTCATCATGGCGGACGGGAAGGGCGCGTTGAACGAACCCGGCTGAACCCGGCTGAGGAGGGCCCGCGCGCGATCCGGCTCTACAGCCCTACACCCCTACAGCCAGCCGTTGCGCTTGAAGCCGCGGTGGATCGCGAAGCAGATGCCCACCGTGACCACGAGCACGGTCGGGTAGCCGAACTTCCAGCGCAGCTCCGGCATGTAGTCGAAGTTCATGCCGTAGATCCCCGCGATCATCGTCGGCACGGCGAAGATCGCCGCCCAGGACGTGATCTTCCGCATGTCCTCGTTCTGCGCGACCGTGGCCTGCGCCAGATTGGCCTGGAGGATCGAGTTCAGCAGGTCGTCGAAGGCCAGCACCTGCTCGCTGACCCGCGCCAGATGGTCCGCGACGTCCCGGAAGTACTTCTGGATGTCCGGGTCCACCAGCCGCATCGGACGCTCGCTCAGCAGCTGCATCGGCCGCAGCAGCGGCGAGACGGCCCGCTTGAACTCCAGGACCTCGCGCTTGAGCTGGTAGATCCGGCCCGCGTCGCCGCCCCGCCGGGAGGTCGCGGCCGAGAAGACGTCGATCTCGACCTCGTCGATGTCGTCCTGGACCGCGTCGGCCACGGCCAGATAGCCGTCGACCACCTGGTCGGCGATGGCGTGCAGCACCGCAGAGGGGCCCTTGGCGAGCAGCTCCGGGTCCTGCTGGAGCCGGTGGCGCAGGGCGCGCAGCGAGCCCTGGCCGCCGTGCCGCACGGTCACGATGAAGTTCCGGCCGGTGAAGCACATCACCTCGCCGGTCTCCACGACCTCGCTGGTCGAGGTGAGTTCGGCGTGCTCCACGTAGTGGATGGTCTTGAAGACGGTGAAGAGGGTGTCGTCGTACCGCTCCAGCTTGGGCCGCTGGTGCGCCTGCACCGCGTCCTCGACCGCCAGCGGGTGCAGCCCGAACTCCTGGGCGATCCCCGCGAACTCGCGCTCGGTCGGCTCGTGCAGCCCGATCCAGGCGAACCCGCCCTCCTCGCGGACCCGCTCCATGGCCTTCGCCGGGCTCACGTGTTCGCTGATCCGCTTGCCGTCGCGGTAGACCCCGCAGTCGACCACGGCGCTGGTGACCGACGGGTCACGCGTCGCGTCGTAGTCGCTGGCGGTACGGGAACGGCGCAGGGCAGGGCGAACGGCTGCGCGCAGGTCACGGATCATCGACATGACGGGCTCCTTCTCAGGCCGGCCGTCAGCGCGGGCGCGCGGCGCAGCGCAGCGCCCGGAAGGTGGACGTACGACATCCGGTGCCCGTACGTCCGCAAAGCGGGCGGCGCTCCGTGCCATGGCGCTGACGGAAGTTCTTCGGAACTGAACAAAGCGGTACGAAGGCGCTCTACCGTCAGATGCCCTGGATGCGAGGGGGCTTCGCGTGTTTCACCGCCCAGCGGCGGGGTACGGAAGGCTCAGATCATGAAGTCGCATACCAAGGGGAAACGACGGGAGAACTGTCGGTACTGCACGGTCGACTAGGATCCACCGCAGCCCCACCTCCTCCGGCCGGTCCCCCGTGAGGGACGATCTGTAACTCCCTGGGCAGGGATTAAGGCTATCAGTCGGCAGAACCGTTACGTCGCCGCTTTGCCTGTTCGATACGCGATCTATGCTCACCGCATGTCAGACGTTCTGCAGCTGGTCGAGGCCCGGTTGATCACCGCGCTGGGCGAGCCGGACGCCCGCGCCGCCGTCACCTTCGTCGGTACGGACCGCATCGAGGTGCTGCGGTTCCGCGATGAGAGCGATGTGATCCGCTATGCCACGCTCGGTATGTCGGACCATCCGATGACCAGCCCGACCGCCGCCGTCGCCGACCCGCTGCGCGGGCCGCGCGCCGAGCTCGTGCTGACCGTGAGGGCGGGCGGTTCCGGCCCCGACCTCTCCGTCCTCGACGAGGTGCTCCGCCCGCTCGCCGTGCTGGCCGCCTCGCCCCAGGTCGAGGGGGTCGTGGTGACCCCCGGCGCGTCGCTGGACCTCGGCGGGCCGCTGTGGCCGGGGGCGCCCTTCACCTCCGTCCTGGTCGCCGAACCGGGCGGCCTGGTCGAGGACTTGGAGCTGCTGGAGCCCATGGAGCCGGTGCGGTTCCTGCCGATGCTGCCGATGACCACGAACGAGGCGGCGTGGAAGCGGGTGCACGGCGCCGGCGCCCTCCAGGACCGCTGGCTGCGGCACGGCACGGATCTGCGCGACCCGGTGCGGCCCGGGGTGCCGTTGTCGGACTGAGACCCGTACGGAAGGGCCGCGACGCCCCCGGGAGCGGGGCCGTGCGGATGCCGTGACGGGACTGGACGGAAGCCGCGGCGGGGCCGTACGGGAACTGGTGCGGGAAGTGACCTCCGGACGGGTGATCGTCCTTGACGCGGCGACGACCGGGGAGGACCGTGGGGCCCTATGAGGGGCGAACCCAGTTGCCCGAAGTGCGGTGGCCGGGTGCGAGCGCCCGGTCTCTTCGCCGACTCCTGGCAGTGCGGCGTGCACGGCACGGTGCACCCCCTCCAGCCGGTCGTCCCGCCGAGCGTCGAAGCACTCGTGGTCGTCACCAACCGCGCCCGGGTGCCCGTATGGATGCCGTGGCCGCTGCCCGTGGGCTGGCTGTTCACCGGGGTGGCCTGCGCCGGGGACGACCGCAGCGGCGGCCGCGCCACCGCCGTGGCCTGCTCCGGGCCCGGACCGCTGGGCGGCCCGGGTGAGCTGCTGCTGATCGCCGAGGAGCTGGGCGTCGGCCTCGGCGCGCGTTTCGCGGGCCTCCCGGGGCCCGATCCGGGGCCCGGGATGCGGGTGGACAAGCCGCCGCACGTCAAGGTGCTGGCCGCCGGGCGGCCCACCCCGCTGTGGCATGTCGAGGGCACCCCGGACGACCGCGCGGTCTTCGCGGGCGAGGCGTGCGGACTGTGGCTG
The DNA here is from genome assembly GCF_014712245.1 of Streptomyces sp. 5-10. NCBI lineage: Bacteria > Bacillati > Actinomycetota > Actinomycetes > Kitasatosporales > Streptomycetaceae > Streptomyces > Streptomyces sp. 5-10. Next base: position 5,430 of record NZ_JACVYG010000029.1, on the reverse strand, counting down.
TGGGCGGTCGTCTGGCCCGAGCAGACCGGGCTGCTGATGTACGACGAGATGGTGCTCACCGATCTGCGGGACGCGGGGGCCGAGGTCGACCTGGTGCCCTGCGGGGCGCTCTCGCCGAGGCTGCTCTCGCCCTGAGTCCCATCGCCGTCGGCTTCCGCCGCCCGGCTTCCGCCGCTGACTTTCGCCGCCGGCTTCACCGTAGGCATTCGCCGTCGCCCCGGTAGGTCATGCACAGGTCAGGGCCGCCGACACGGGCAGGTACGGGCGTGGTTATGCTGGGGCGTCCCCTCGGTCCATCCCGAACGCAGCTTGGAGTCCGTGCCGTGCGCATCGATCTGCACACCCACTCCACCGCGTCGGACGGTACGGACACCCCCGCCGAGCTGGTACGGAACGCCGCCACCCAGGGTCTGGACGTCGTCGCGCTCACCGACCACGACACCGTCGGCGGCTACGAGGAGGCGACGAAGGCGCTGCCCTCCGGGCTGACGCTGGTCACCGGCGCCGAGCTGTCCTGCCGTCTGAACGGGGTCAGCCTGCACATGCTGGCCTACCTCTTCGACCCGGCCGAGCCCGAGCTGGCGCGCGAGCGCGAACTGGTGCGCGACGACCGGGTGCCCCGGGCCCGGGCGATGGTCGCGAAGCTGCGCGAGCTGGACGTCCCGATCACCTGGGAGCGGGTGGCGGAGATCGCCGGGGACGGGGCCGTCGGACGGCCGCACATCGCCACCGCGCTGGTCGAGCTGGGCGTCGTGGAGAGCGTCTCGGACGCCTTCACGCAGGACTGGCTGGCCGACGGCGGCCGGGCGCATGTGGAGAAGCACGAGCTGGACCCCTTCGAGGCGATCCGGCTGATCAAGGGCGCCGGCGGGGTCGCGGTCTTCGCGCATCCGCTGGCCCTCAAGCGCGGCCAGTGCGTCCCGGAGAGCGCGATCGGCGAGCTGGCGGCGGCGGGCCTCGACGGTATCGAGGTCGACCATATGGACCACGCCGAGGACACCCGTGCGCGGCTGCGCGGCCTCGCCGCCGAGCTCGGCCTGCTCACCACCGGCTCCAGCGACTATCACGGCAGCCGGAAGACCTGTCGGCTCGGCGAGTACACGACCGATCCCGAGGTCTACGGGGAGATCGTGCGCCGGGCGACCGGGGCCTTCCCGGTGCCGGGCGCGGGCGGCTGAGCCCCGGCCTTTCCCCCACTCCGTCCTCCCTCCGTTTCCCGTACCGCATCAGCCCTCCGTTTTCCGTACCGCATCAGCACCGCACCGCTGCTCGTCCCCGCAAGGCCATTCACCGTGTTCGACGTCGCCGTCTTCGGCTCCCTCTTCCTCACCCTGTTCGTGATCATGGACCCGCCGGGCATCACGCCCATCTTCCTCGCGCTGACCTCGGGCCGCCCCGCCAAGGTCCAGCGCAGGATGGCGGGCCAGGCGGCGGCCGTCGCCTTCGGCGTCATCGCCGTCTTCGGCATCGGGGGTCAGCAGATCCTCGACTATCTGCATGTCTCGGTCCCCGCGCTGATGATCGCGGGCGGGCTGCTGCTCCTGCTGATCGCGCTCGATCTGCTCACCGGTAAGAACGACGAGCCGACCCAGACCAAGGACGTCAATGTCGCGCTCGTGCCGCTCGGCATGCCGCTGCTGGCCGGGCCGGGCGCGATCGTCTCGGTGATCCTCGCCGTCCAGCACGCGCGCGGGGTCGGCGATCAGGTGGCGGTGTGGACCGCGATCGCGGCCATGCATGGCGTGCTGTGGGTCACTATGCGCTACTCGCTGCTGATCATCCGCGTGATCAAGGAAGGGGGAGTGGTGCTGGTCACCCGGCTGTCCGGCATGATGCTCTCGGCCATCGCGGTGCAGCAGATCATCAACGGCGTCATCCAGGTGGCCCACACCGCCTGACACGCACGAGCGCCCCCGTACCGTCCGTACGGGGGCGCTCGACGCTCTGTGCTGCTGGGAGAGCCTTACGGCACTACCGGGCTGCGGTGTCGGCTGGACGGATGTAGATGCGCTGGCCGATTGCGGCGGCCTGCTGCACGATCCGATTGACGGAGGCGGCGTCCACGACGGTGCTCTCGATGGCGCTGCCATCGACGTCGTCAAGGCGCATGATCTCGAAGCGCAAGGCTTCTCCCTTCGTCTGATCCTCCTGAAGGAGAACTGATGTGTACGGAGCCGCGCAGCGTCGCTGCCACGCGCTCCTGTACGGGTTCAACCAGAGGGTCCCCCGAAAACATTCCCTACGCTAATAAAATTTTTTCGCAGCCTAAGTATCCGCTGGTAGCCGGGGCGGGGTCCGGTTGTGCCCCTCGCCGAGCCGCCCGGAGAATGAACCGCGTATGAGTGACGTCATGCCTCCGGGCCAACCAGACCTCGCCTCGATCGTCGCGGGCATCGAGCGCACGAACGAGCTGCTGCAGCGCGTGCTCGCCGAGGTCGCGACCACGCCCTCGACCCACGCGATCTTCGTGGACGCGGGGTATGTCTACGCGGCCGCCGGGCGGCTGGTCGCCGGCACGGAGGACCGCCGGGCGTTCGAGCTGGACGCCGAGGGGCTCATCGAGGCGTTCATCGACAAGGCGCGCACGATCTTCCCGGACAGCAGGCTGCTGCGGGTCTACTGGTTCGACGGCGCCCGGCGCCGGATCCACACCCCGGAACAGCAGGGCATCGCCGAGCTGCCCGACGTCAAGGTGCGGCTCGGCAACCTCAACGCCAACAACCAGCAGAAGGGCGTCGACTCGCTCATCCGCTCCGACCTGGAGTCCCTCGCCCGCCACCGCGCCATCGGCGACGCCGTGCTGATCGGCGGCGACGAGGACCTGGTCTCCGCCGTCGAGGCGGCCCAGGGCTACGGGGCACGCGTCCACCTCTGGGGCATCGAGGCACTCGACGGGCGCAACCAGGCCGAGCCGCTGCTGTGGGAGGTCGACAGCCAGCGCACCTTCGACCTCGACTTCTGCAAGCCGTATGTCACCCGGCGGGCCACCGGCTACGAGCCGAACGGCGACGCGCCCCTGTGCGGGCCCGCCCCGACCCGGGACGAGGTGCGCTTCGTCGGGGCGCAGATCGCCGCCCAGTGGCTGTCCTCACGCGGCCGTGAAACCCTTGCCGAGCTGCTGCCCGGCCATCCGTATCTGCCCGGCTCCGTGGACCAGGAGCTGCTGATCGACGCGGAGGGGCTGCTGCGGCTCTCGCTGCGCGCCCACGCCGATCTGCGGCGGGCCCTGCGGGACGGCTTCTGGGAGCATCTGCAGGCGCAGTACTGAGCCCGCGGGGCTTTTGGGCGGGGTTTTCGGGTGGGGTATCGGGGCGGGGCTTCGGGCTCAGCCGACGTCTCAGTGCTCAGCCGAGGTCGCTCCAGAAGGAGATCAGGGCGTCGGCGGTGGGATGGGCCCGCTCGGCGTTGGGGGAGTGTCCGGCGCCCTCGATCACGGTCCGGCGGGCGGCCAGCCGTCTGGCCATCTCGTCCATCAGCGGCACCGGCCAGGCGTAGTCCGCCTCGCCCGACAGCACATGGACGCGCAGCCGCAGCGCCGCCAGCTCATCCACCCGGTCCGGCTCGTCGGACAGCTGCCGCCCGGTGACGATCAGCTGCTCCGGTACGGTCCCGAGCCAGCGCTGGTGCAGGAAGTCCGCGACCCCGGGCGGTGTCGACGCGTCGGCCGCCTCGGGCGGGTCCAGCTCGCGCATCGCCTGCCATACGGACTCCATGTCCATCACGGTCAGCGCGTCGATCAGCAGCTTGATCCGGGCGCGCTGCGGGGCGGAGATGGCCGCCGGGCCGGAACTCATGATCGTCATCGAGGCGAACGCCCCCGGGTCGCGCAGGGCGGCGGCCCGCGCGATCAGCCCGCCGAGCGAATGGCCGAGCACATGGACGGGGTCCTCGGTCCCCGCGCTCAGGGCGGTGACCTGCGCGAGCAGGTCCCGCGCCAGCTCGTCCTGGGCGTACGCGGCCTCCTTACGGGGGCCGGCGCTTTCGTGCTGCCCCCGGCCGTCGACGGCGACGGCCCGGAAACCGGCCGCGGCGAGCGGCTCCAGCAGCGCGATGAAGTCCTCCTTGCTCCCGGTGAACCCCGGGACCAGCAGGACGGTCCCGCGCGCCGCCGAAGCGGGCCGCGCGTCATGGACGGCGAACTCGCCGCGCGCGGTCCGGAGGCGGTACGCACGGGCGCTCGCGGGCAGTGTGAGAAAGGGCGGCCTGCTCATGGGACGAGGCTATACAGCCCGCGGGAAACGGCACATGAACGCCCAGGGGCCCGTACCGCGGTGTCGCGGAACGGGCCCCTGGGCGGGTGCCATCTGCCGTGGCGTAATGCCTTAGTGCTGCCGCGTCAGCCCTCGACCGTAGCCTCGACGGCCTCGGCCGCCTTGGCACGCGTACGGTGCCGGGGCTTGGCGGGCGCGGCCTCGGCCTCGTCCGCCGCCGGTGCCGCCGTGGCGGCCTTGGCACGCGTACGGCGCCGGGGCTTGGCGGCTTCGTCGCCGTCGGCGGCCTCGGTGGCACCGGTGGTGCCTTCGGCGGTCGCGACAGCGGCCTCCGCGGCCTTTGTCGCCTTGGCGCGGGTGCGCCGCGGCTTGGCGGGAGCCTCGGCGGCCTCTGCCTCCGGCCGCGCGTCGGCGGTGTCCGCCTTGGCGGCGGCACGGGTGCGACGCCGGGGCTTGGCCTCCTCCGTCGTCCCCTCGGCCGTTTGGACGGCGGTTTCGGCCGTCTCGGTGGCCTTACGGGTGCGGCGGCGGGGCTTGGCGGGGGCCTCGGCGGCCTCTGCGGCGTTCACCGCGGCCGTCGCCCCTTCGGCCGTTTCCACGGCGGCCTGGGCTGCCTCGGTGGCCTTACGGGTGCGACGCCGGGGCTTGGCCGTCTCGGGGGTGCCTTCGACGGTCTCCAAAGCGGACTCGGCGGCCTCCGCGGCCTTCGTCCCCGACGGTGCGTCGGCGGCGTCGGCCTTGGCGGCGCGAGTGCGGCGGCGCGGCTTGGCCGCGGCCTCCTCGGCCTCCGGCCGCGCGTCGGCGGTCTCCGCGGCGTTCACCGCGTCCGTCGTGCCCTCGGCCGCTGCCACGGCGCTCTGGGCGGGCTCGGCGGCCTTGGCGCGCGTACGGCGCCGGGGCTTCGACGCTTCGGCGGTCTCCGCGGCTTCGGCGGCCTCGGTCGTGCCCTCGGCCGTCTCGACGGCCTCCACGGCCTTGGCGGCGCGAGTCCGGCGGCGCGGCTTGGCGGGGGCCTCCACGGCATCCGGAGCCTCCGCCGTCGTCACGGCCGTCACCGCGGCTTCCGCCGCCTCGGCGGCGTGGGCGGTGTCCGTGGACTCGGCCATGCCGCCCTCGGCCGCCTCGGCCGCGTCGGTGGCCCTCGCCGCGCCCCGCGTGCGGCGGCGGCGCGGCTTGGCGGCGGCCTCCGCCTCCGGCTGGGCCGCCTCCGCCGTGTCGA